>DASPWC010000385.1:0-4780 GCA_035622055.1 Xanthobacteraceae bacterium
TAAGGACGGCATTCGCTTGCCGTCCGCGCCGCATCGATTGCGGCGGTGCTCAAACCACAGCGACGCCGAACCGTCGCCGGCCGATAGCCGATTGCTCCAGCCTCAGGGTTTGCGGTAGCTGCTGCAGGTCGGCCCGTGGTCGTTGCGGTATTGCTGCGCCACCAGAAGCAACCGAATGGAACGACCGCCGAAAACATCGCCTCTTGGTTTGACATTTCCTGGTGCGTGGCGTTGCACTCCCACACGGCGCCGCCCGCTCCACCGCGCATAACCTACGGAGCGCCTTTGGGCGCGGCAACCCTCAAAAACGGCACCGGTTCGCTCAAGCCTCGCAGATCGGCGTTATCGGCCATCAGCGTCCGGCCGGCAAGCGCTTCGCGCGCTTCGGCGTCGGCAAGCATCGATTGCGAAATGACGGTCTCGCCACCGTGGCACTGGTGCTGCAATCTTGCGGCGGTATTGACTGCCGAGCCAAAATAGTCGAGGACGCCGCCCGCGGTCACCGCGATGCAGGAACCGCGATGCAGGCCAAGCTTCAAGACGATCCTGGCGTCGCCGCGATTGCGATTGAACTCCGCAATCTCGTCTTGGATCGATAGCGCGGCGCGGACCGCATCCGCCGGATCGTGGAACGCGGCCATCACCGCGTCGCCAACGGTCTTGACCATCGTACCGTTGTGGCGCTGCACCCGCTCCGACAAAAATGCGAAATGTTCGCGTACGAGGCGGTACGCCGCGGCATCGCCAAGATCTTCGTACAGCTTGGTCGAGCCTTGCAGGTCGGTGAACATGATCGCGACCTGCCCAATCGCGACCTCGTCGCCGGGACGCAGAAGCTGCTCCGGGCATAGCCGCCGGAACGCGGGCATCGCGATGACGTCCTCGCCGGTCAGGGCATCCTTCGTCCAGTTGCGATCCTCGACAACGAAAAACAGCGGCCTCTCGGTATCGTTGGCGGCGACAAGTTCGTTCTTGTGGCCGGGCGCGGTCAGCAAAATATTGAAACCGCGAGCCGCGATCTCGGGCACCATGCCGTCATCTCCAATCGTGGCTTCGGCTTCGCCGCCGGCCTCGACGGTCCGAAAACGGTGTGGACCGGGCGGCAAAGTCAGCGCAAAGTTCTTGCGGGATCGCGCGCCGACTTCGGCCTGAAACCTGACGTGTGGGGTGCTGCCTTGTCCGAGCAGGCATAGTTCACCGTCCGGCAGCGGGCGCAGCCACGGTTCGGGATGAAAGGTCAGTTCCACATTGCGGGTGAAGTCGCGCCGATAGTCGATATTGCACGACGCGCAATGGGCGTCGGCTGGCAGTTCATGCAGATTCTTGACCCGCAATTTGGCGCCACGGCAGCGCGGGCATAGCAAATCCCATTCCATCGTCAGAATGCCAAGACGCTGTGCCGCCAGGAACAGCTCCACCGTGTCGGCCGGCGCGGCATGCCAAGATTGCGCCATCGCCAAAGGGCGAATGCCGCGCAGCGCCAAAGCGGGCGCATGCAGCAAATACGCCGTAAGCTTGGGAGCAAGCCCGTGGCTCGCCGGATCGCGACCGAGCGCGGCGGCAAGCGCATCGAGCCGCCGACGCGCCGTTTGCGTCACCATTGCCTGCGCGGCTGCGCCGGGAATCTCCGCGGCCGTCTCGGCTTCGGCGATGAGCCGCTCGACCGCCGCGACGCGCTTGTCGCCTTCGCGCCCAATCAAGCCGGACAGTTTAGCGAGGAGACCCAACGCACCGCGGCATTCGATTTCTGCCGAGAACACAAGACGGGTTCCACTGCCGTCCGGATGCAGATCGGCGCTAGCCCGATAGCGGCCGAACGGACCATTGAGAAATTTTCGGATCTGCACGACGCGGCGGTTTTCCTGCCACTCGCCGAAGCTTTCCTCCCATTTGAGCCGGATCGGGCCGAAGCGGCTTGTGGCGATCCGGCGCATCCGGCCATCGCCATCCAGACGCTCATCGACCCGATAGGGCGGGAAACCCACCATTTCGTTGATGCGCGCGCTGTCGGCCACGAACGGCCAGATCGCCTCCGGCGGCTTGGCGAAACGCCGCTCTTTGCGATAGCGATAAACGGATTTCATGCGTCGAACCTCAAAGCCGGCGCAGCGCAAGGCGCGGATGTTGCGATACTACGTTTTGTCGGCAAACGGTATCGCACCGGATCTCAGCGCATCCGCAACGCGGCCGATGACCGTAGCCCAATCGTCAAGCGAGGTTTGGCGGAACAAGCGCGCCGACGGATACCAAGGCGTTGTTTCGCCGTTGGGCATCCAGCGCCAATCTGGAGCGAATGGAACGAGCACCCACAACGGCCGGCCGAGAGCGCCAGCAAGATGCGCCGGCGCGGTATCGGCTGTGACGACAAGATCACACAACGAGAGTACAGCGGCGGTATCGCTGAAATCCTCAAGCTCGCCGCCCAGATGCGTGAGCCGCCTTTGGGCGGGGACCTGCGCGGCGTCGGCGTCGCGAACGTCGCGCTGAATGCTTACGAAGCCCGCCGGCACCGCGAAGAGCGGCGCCAAAGCGGCGAACGGAATCGAGCGGTTGCGGTCGTTTTCGTGGGCCGGATTGCCCGACCAGGCGACGGCGATGCGCGGCCGCGGCAGCGCGTCGATCCGCGCCGACCAATGCCTGACGCGATCCGCATCAGCGGCAAGATAAGGAATTGGCGCCGGCACCGTTTCGATCTCGGTTTTCATCGCGAGCGGCAGGCTGCCGAGCGGACAATGCACGTCGAACGGCGGCGGCGCTTCGCCGCGCGCCAGAACCCGGGTGGCGCCACCGAGTCCCGACATCAGCGATTTCAATTCGGCCTGCACTTCAAGCACCACCGTGGCGCCGCCGGCGGCGAGAAGCGGCACATAGCGTGCGAACTGAATAGTGTCGCCCAACCCTTGTTCGGCGTGCAGCAGCACGGTCTTGCGATGCAGCGGATATTCGCCGAGCCACAGCGGCCGGCCGCGGCTCTTCTGTGGGTGTATACCGGTGCGCCGCCAGCGCCATTCATAGTCTTCGAACCCGCGACGATATTGACCGAGCGTAAGCAACGCAAGCGACCGATTGAAATGCGCATCCGCATGGTTTTTGCGGCGCGCCAGAACCTCGCCGTAGCTCGCGGCCGCTTCGTCGAAGCGCCGCAGCTGCGACAGCGCCCGGCCGCGATTGAGCCACGCGCCGATATGGTCAGGCATGGCGGCCGTGGCGGCTTCGTTGGCGGCGACGGCGTCCTGGTAGCGGCCAAGCTGAAGCAGCGCGACGCCGCGGTTGAAATGCGCGATCGGGTGATGAGGCAACAGCGTCAGCGCAGCCTCGAATTCGGCCAGCGCCAACTCGCCCGATCCGAGCGCCGCCTGCGCAAGCCCGCTATTGATGCGCGCTTCGACGTGCTGCGGGATGCGCGCCAGCACCGCCTGGAACTCGGCGAGCGCCTCGCGCGGCCGATCCAAGCTTAAGAGCGCGTTGGCGTGCTGATAAAGAATATCGGCATCGTCGGGCGCGAGCGCGCGCGCTTTGTCGAAGCATTCGAGCGCTTCCCGCGCATTGTTGAGCGCATAATGGGCTTGGCCGAGATTGCTCCAGGCTTGCGGCGCGCGCGGATCGGCCTTGACCGCCCCGCTAAAGAGACGCTTCGCCTCGCCGAGGTGTCCCAGGCGCGCCTTGATCGAGCCGAGCAGATTGAGCGCATCGAAATTGCCGGGCACGGCCTTGAGCACGCGGGCGTAGATCTTCTCGGCTTCGTGCAAGCGTCCTTGCCGATGCAGCGCCACCGCTTCGCCGAGCGCGGCGCCGGGATTGAACGGGCCGGACTTTGCTGTCATAGGCGGTTGATCCGCGCGATGCGCCTTGTCACCTCGACCGGCGTTTCATTGTCCGATTTTGTCTTGAGCGCAAGCGCCGCGCGCGCCGCCGGCCGGTCGAGGCAACGCATCAGCCAGGCTTTGAGACTGGGCCAAGCCGATAGATCCATGTCGGCGGCGCGGCTGATCACCGCGGCGACATTGAGATCGGCGACCGTGAATTCGACGCCGAGCAAATAAGGACTTTTCGCAAGCGCCGAATCCAGCACCTTGAACGGTTCTGCGATCGCCTTTAGCGCCTCGTCGCGCAGCTTTGCGTCGCGCTCCGCGGCCGGCAAGCGCACCGCATGCAGCGACCAGATATTCACGCCGCGGTCGACCTCGGCGATTGCCCAGAAGCTCCACTGCCATGCCCGCGCCTCGGCTTGCAGAGAATTCGGATAGAGCTTTCCCGGCGAATGTTTCTTGGCGAGATAGAGCGTGATCGCAAGCGATTCCGTCAGCACGAAATCGCCGTCGGCGATGACAGGCAGCCGCCCGTTAGGATTGAGCGCCAGGAATTTCGGCGCGCGCGCGCCGGCTTCGCCGATCTCGACCGGCAGATGCTTGTGGGCGATCCCGAGTTCCCGCGCCATCCACAGAGCGCGAAACGCGCGCGTGCGAGCAACGCCGTAAATGCGCAAGCCGGACATAACTGTCGTCACGCCAGCGCGTCCGCGACCGATTTGCCGCAGGCGGCCGTGCTCGCCGGACCGCTGAGGTCGCGGGTGCGCAGTTTTGGTTCCGCCAGCACCTTTTCGATGGCTTTGACGATCGCGCCGGCGGCTTCCGGTTCACCGAGATGTTCGAGCATCATCGCCCCGGACCAGATTTGTCCGATCGGATTGGCGATGCCTTGCCCTGCAATGTCCGGCGCCGAGCCGTGCACCGGCTCGAACACGGAGGGAAATTTGCGTTCGGGATTGATGTTGCCCGAC
>DASPWC010000386.1:0-8584 GCA_035622055.1 Xanthobacteraceae bacterium
AACAGCGGCAGTGTTTCCAAATCGGACTTATCCAAAGGAAGCGCGAGCAAAAGCACGTCAAGGGCGCCGCGGCGGAGCTCGCTCAACAATGTTCGTGTCTGGCTTTCGATCAGTTCGAGGCGCAGATCCGGATAGCGGTGCCGAAGCTCTGGCAGGACGGGCGGGAGCACATATGGCGCGAGAGTCGGAATAATGCCTACATGCAGCGGTCCGCTTAGCGGACGAGCGCTACGGCGAGCGCTATCGGCGAGGTCGCGCGACGCGCTCAGTATGTCGGCCGCCCTTCGTGCCACTTCGCGGCCGATCTCGGTTAAGGCGGTTGTACCTTGCTGGTGCTCGACAAGCTTGGCGCCTAGCTCTTTTTCGAGCTCACTAACCTGCATGGACAATGCCGGCTGGCTCACCGAACATTCCTCGGCGGCACGCCCGAAATGGCCGTGGCGCGCCAAGGCGTCAAGATACCGAAGCTGGCGTAGTGTCAGCATCGCCTTCGATCGCCCGACCGCGGCATGGGTTATTCGGCCGCGCGTTGTGAGAGACCATTCATTCTCGGTCCCATTTCTCTCTTATTTCATTGACGCGGATCAAGGGTCTATCGCACGAGCCAATTGGGGGGCTTTGTTCGCGGAAGCCGGTCCAGACCCGGTCGACGGCGAACGGTCCAACGGGAAGCGATAAGTAACCGCCACCGGCGAGGGCCCGCGTCGACGCGCGCGAGGGACATCTGCCTAGCTCCAACTCCATTTTGGATGCATTCCGCACGCGCTGCACTGAGTGTCGACCGCGACATATTCGCGTCCGAGCTTCGGGTCAAATTGCACGGGTGCCCGTGAGCGACCAGCTGCCCCGAATACAACAACTGCGTTTGGGTCATCGCGTGACGATGAACCCAAGCGCCTTAAAGCCGATCCAAACGCGGGTAAGTGCCGGCCGCGGTTAGCGGCCGGCAGATACGTTCAAAACTCAGGCGGCAGGTAGCCGTTGATCTCGAGACCGATGCAGATCTCAACAATGGTCGGAGTGGTCCAGGCCATGATCATTTCCTCCTATATCTAGCCAAATGCAGCACTTCGGCGATTGGTTAGGTATAGGGAGGCCGCGCAATAAGGACTAGTCAGAATTTCTGCGGGGGCGATTTGAATTTCTTATGGACCTTCGTGTGGCCATAGTCGCGATTCCCGGAGCCGTCCGGCCACGTCGCCGCCGCCGTCCTTATGCCTGACTCGTGGGCGCCAGCAGCCAGAGGATGGTAACGCCCTTCGTGCACGCGCGGGCCGATTGCCGCGCGCTCCGGGCGCATCGAATTGCAGAGACTCGTTGCACTGCCGCATATTCAGCGGCGCTGAGGCTGACCATCTCGTAGGGTCAACATTTGTCCCTCGAAGTTATCCGAAGACAAGTGAGGCATACGCGCAGTTCATTCACCGAAAAGTTCACTCGCCCCGCCTACGAGAGCTTGCGCCGGCAATCTGCCAAAATTCGTTTATCGAGATTGCGGCTTCGACCGGCGAATGACGTCCGCGAAACGATCGCATCTTTTGCCTATCCCGATGACGGCTTTTCATAACTGAGATGAAATGAACTAATACCTGACGCTATCGCCGCGCTGATCGCATGTGCCATGTCCTCTCACACAATGTGTGATTGAGGTTTGAGGTCCGTTTCGGCAACTTCGCGGGCGTCATTCGGCCGTTGATTTCTGCCATTACCGTTTTGCGGAGACGCGGGGGTCGCGGCATGCTTAACTTATCCAAGCCCGCTCGAGTTCCTATTGGAGGGAAGCAATTCGATGGCCCGCCCCTATGGCTTCCTTAAAGGCTTAACGCCGATCAGCGCGCTGATCTTCATCGCGCTCTGTGACGCCGTCGCGGCGCAAAACGCTCCACCTCCCGCGGTTTCTGTAAGACCGGTAGAGAGCCGTCAAGTGACGGAGACCGGAGATTTCATTGGCCGCGTCGCGGCGATCGACAAGGTCGAAGTCGTCGCCCGTGTCCCCGGCTTCATCGAAGAGCGGAACTTCACCGAGGGCCAGTACATCAAAAAAGGCGATTTGTTGTTCCGAATTGAACAAGATACGTACAAAGCCACAGTCGATCAGCAGAATGCCAATCTCGCCAAAGCGAAGGCGACCGAAGTCAACACCAATCTGCAGCTACAGCGCGGCGAAGAACTAATGCACAATCAGAATATTCCTCAGTCCACGGTCGACCAGCGCGCCGCGGATGAGCAGGCCGCAAAGGCCGATGTATTGCAAGCGCAGGCGTTGCTCGAGCAGGCACAGATAAATCTCGGTTACACGGAAATTCGCTCGCCGATCGACGGACGTATCGGACTTGCCAATTATACGGTGGGAAATCTCGTTCAGCCGTCATCCGGAAATCTAGCGACGATCGTCAGCCAGGACCCAATCTACGTCACGTTTCAGGCGAGCGAAGCCGATGTCATCGCATATAAGCGTCGGCTTGCCGCGTCGGCCGACAAGAGCCCGCATGTGACCATTCACATTAAGCTGCCTGACGGCAGCATCTACGCGCACCCGGGCCTTACCAATTTTCTCGACGTTCAAGTGCAGGGCGACACCGACACGGTGACCGTGCGGGCGCAACTGCCCAACCCCGATGGCGTGTTGATCCCCGGCGGTATTGTCGGGGTGATGGTGGACCGGGGGGCGCCCCACCAGGCGCTTATCGTGCCGCAATCCGCCGTGCTGCTCGATCAGGCTGGTCACTATGTCATGCTGGTCGACGATGCAAAAAAGGTTGAGCAGCGGCGCGTTACGACCGGAGTCGAACAGGGCCGCGACGTCGTCATCAGTAGCGGCCTCAAAGAAGGCGAACTGGTCATCGTCGAGGGGATTCAGAAAGTTCACCCCGGCCAACTCGTTTCCGCAAGCGTTGCCGCAGAAAATTAATCGCGATGTTTTCCAGTATCTTCATCGATCGCCCGAGATTTGCCGTCGTAATCGCAATCGTGATCACGCTGGCCGGAGCAATCGCTATCACGGCGATCCCCGTCGCGCAGTTTCCGGACATCGTCCCGCCGCAGGTGACATTGACTGCGAATTATCCCGGCGCCGACGCCGAGGTGGTCGAGACTACGGTAGCCCAGCCGATCGAAGAGCAGGTCAATGGTGTCGACAACGCACTCTATTACCAGTCCGCCAGCGGCTCCGACGGCAGTTACACCCTTAATGTGACCTTTTCGCTCGGCACCGACCCCGATATCGACACCGTCAACGTGCAGAATCGCGCCAGCCTCGCGATTCCCCAGCTACCCGCCGAAGTGTCGCGTTCCGGCCTGACGGTACGCAAGAAATCCGCCGCCTTGCTCCAAGTTATCAATATCTATTCGCCGAAGAATACCTACGACGCCGTTTATCTGAGTAATTATGCAACCATCAACATCATCGATCCTTTGGCCAGGATCAAAGGCGTGGGCGAGGTCACGCTGTTCGGACCGCTCGACTATTCTTTGCGGATCTGGCTGGACCCGGACAGGCTCACTGAACTCAATTTGACGCCGAACGACGTCATCCAGGCGGTGCAAAATCAAAATGTGCAAGCTGCGCTCGGCCGTATCGGCGCCGCGCCGATCACGAAAGAGCAGCAGTTCCAAATCAATATAAAAACCAAAGGGCGGCTGACGCGTCCGGATGAGTTCGCCGCAATCGTTCTGCGCGCCAACCCCGACGGCTCGGTGATCCGCGTCAGCGACGTCGCCAGGGTGGAGATGGGCGCACAATCGCAGGACCGCTACAGCCGCTTCAATGGCGCACCCGCGGCCGCGATCGGGATTTATCAATCGCCAGGGTCGAATGCCGTCCAAGTTGCCAAAGACGTGCGCGAGGCGATGGACACGCTGGCGACGCGATTTCCCAACGACCTCGCCTACACTATGTTTTTCGATTCTACGGTATTTGTTACCGCAACCATTGCCGAAGTCATCCGTACGCTCGTGATCGCCATCATTCTCGTCGCCATCGTGGTTTTCCTTTTTCTCGGCAAGTTGCGGACGACGCTCATTCCATTGGTCGCCGTCCCGGTTTCCATCGTCGGCACATTCGCCGTTTTGCTGCTTATCGGCTATTCGGCCAATACCGTTTCCTTGCTCGCGCTCGTGCTCGCGATCGGCATCGTCGTCGATGATGCGATTGTGGTCGTGGAGAATATCGAGCGGGTGATTGAAGCTGAACCGGATCTAACGGTGCCCGAAGCGTGCAAGAAGGCAATGTCCGAAATTACCGGGCCAATCCTCGCCATCACGTTCGTTCTTTTGTCCGTCTTCGTACCGGTGGCGTTTATTCCCGGGATCAGCGGCCAGCTTTTCCGCCAATTCGCCGTTGCGGTGTCTGTTGCAATGCTGATCTCGGCCCTCAATGCGCTGACGCTAAGCCCGGCGCTCTGCGCCGTTCTGTTGAGGCGTGGCGAGGGGCGGCGCGGCTTGATGAGCCATGTGCTTGGCGCAATCGACACCGCGCGCGGTGGCTATGTGTCTGTGATTCGCCGCCTCTCCGGCATGGCTTTAATCTCCGTTATCGCGGTATTTGGCGTGATTGCAGTGTCGATATTGCTATTTAACAGAACGCCGCAAAGCTTTTTGCCGAGCGAGGACCAGGGCGCCATCTTCGCCGCGCTGCGATTGCCGGAGGGCGCTTCGATCAACCGTACGCAAACGGTGGTCAAACAGGTCGAAGATGTCGTCAGACCCATCCCGGGCGTCGAAGGCATTCTGTCGGTGGTAGGGCTCAATTTCATTGATTACGTCGCAGCCTCGAACCAGGCATTCTTTGTCATAAGGCTCAAGCCGTACGAGAATCGCACCGATCAATCGCAAAGCGCCGATGCGATCATCGCCCGGCTGCGGCCGCAATTGGCGGCAATCCCAGGCGCGATCGCATTTCCATTCAACCTGCCGCCCATTCTCGGCCTCGGCAATACCGGCGGTTTCCAATACGTTTTGGAGGCGCTTCAGGGGCAGCCGCCGACCGACGTCGCCGCGGTTCTCGGAGCACTCCTCGTAGCAGCCAACGGACAGCCGGAACTTGCTGGCGTCTTCAGCACTTACGCCGCCGACACCCCGCAGATTTATTTGGACATCGATCGCGACAAAGCGCAGGTGCTCGGCGTTAAAATCAGCGATATTTTCAATGCGCTGCAGTCGACATTGGGCAGTTACTACGTAAACGACTTCAACGTTTTCGGCCGCACCTGGCAGGTCAATCTCCAGGCCGACAAACCCTTTCGCGAACGCGTCGATGACATTGAACGGATCTACGTGCGCAACGCGAATGGTAATATGGTGCCGATACGCGCGCTGGCCGAGGCAAAGCTTGTGCAAGGACCACAAACGGTGGTGCGCTATAACGGCTACCGTGGCGCGATCGTAAACGGCGCGCCGAAGCCAGGTTACAGTTCCGGCCAGGCGCTTGCCGCGATGGAGCGCATATCGGCCGCCACGCTTCCGCCAGGCTACTCTTTCGAATGGACCGGAACGGCGTTTCAAGAAAAAGCGGCGAGTGGCCGGACCGCGATTGTGCTCGGCCTCGCTATACTCTTCGCATATCTGTTTCTCGTTGCGCTCTACGAAAGTTGGAACATTCCTATTCCGGCTCTGCTGTCGGTCAGCGTCGGCATATTAGGTGCGCTCATTGCCGTGGCGATTTCAGGTCTGAGCTTCGATGTTTATGCCCAAATAGGGCTTGTCGCGCTGATCGCGCTCGCCGCGAAAAACGGCATTCTGATCGTCGCCTTCGCCGTGGAGCAACGACAGTCCGGCAAGGACGTTGCCGCCGCGGCCATTGAAGCCGCTTCGCTGAGATTCCGCCCGGTCATGATGACAAGTTTTGCCTTTATCTTCGGATTGTTTCCACTGGTCATCGCACAAGGGGCTGGCGCCGCCACTCGCCACGCCGTGGGAACACCGGTCTTTGGCGGCATGATCGCCGCGTCCGTGTTTGGAATTTTCCTTATTCCATTGCTTTTTATCGTCGCCGAACGCTTGCGCGAAAGAAGTGCCAAGAAAAGCGACCGCGGTCTGGCGCCTGCGAGCAATCCGCCTGGTCGCTAAAGCGTGATCCGGAAAAACCGAATTCCGGTTTTCCGAAAAAATAATGCGCAAACAACAAGCCAAAGCGAAATACCGAATCGACCGAAAATCATTTCGCTTTAATGAACTTCGCGGCGCGCCGATTTACGTATGTGCGCGTACGCAACGGGCAATCGGGTCAGGGGCCCTGTGACGCCGTCGCGAAAACATCGTGTTCACTCTTTCCTAACCTAAACGAATAGGGTTGACGACAAAGTCTGGCGCAACGCTACCCGCCACGCAGTTGCCCCTGCCGCGGCCTTTAGTAAATTTGCGCCAAAGGAGGTGAGAAAATTGAAGGGTCTCGCTGCTGCGCTGGGAAGCGCGGTCGCCCTCTACGTCCTCGATGTGTATTATTGCGATGGCTGGTACACTGCCCACATTTCGACTTTGCTGTCGCAAATCTACATCCACTTGCGCTAATAAGCGCGGATGTTGCAGATAAACCTGCGGCGCACCGGTGACTGCTCTCCACTTTCCGCCGCTATGGCCGTTGAAGAAACGGCCGCATGTCCCATTTTGCGCAAATTCCAACGAGACGGTTGCAACCCGCCCCGTGGTCGGCTGAACCGTGATTGGCCGGCGCCGGGCCTCGATTCTGTCGGGGAAAACGCGCGATAAGCGAACGCGACGCGGGCCGTAACCATAATCTCAACCCGGACGAACATTCGCCGGCGGCTGTGATGTGGATCACAGATCGCCTTCCTGGCTGCTTCTAGGGTACGTTGTGCAATTCTGAGATGGGGAGTACCCATTATGCAAATTGTGTCGATCGCAGCCATTGTCTCTGCAGCCTGGCTCGTCCTGTTGGCCTTTGAAGTGCTCCGTGCCGCGGGATTTGCCCCTTAAGGCGCGACGGCAACAGGAAATGCCTGTCCGGAACGCAATCGATTCATACTGCATTTTTCATCACTCGCGGCGGATGTGGTCTTGTTGACTGGCGGAGGGGTGTCCGCAAGCGTTGCAAATCGTGCACGGGAGAGCCATGTCTCGGCCAAAGGCTGCGCACACTAAAGGCCGTTCCGGCCGTTTCGCCGCCGCCAAAAAAAGCCGCCCACGAAAGGAACCGGTTCCTAAACGGCGAATTCCTACGCAGAAAAGTTTTCTATCGGCAGGGGCCACAGGCTAAGCTCGACACCGCGCTTAATAGCTACCGCCGACAAATCCATTGCGAGTTGCCGGTCGCATGTCGGAACCTGAAGAGATCGAACTCAAGCTTGAAGTGTCAGCCGATCGGATTGATCGGCTCGATAGCCTGTCTCTCCTTAAGGGAGTCACGCCGAACAAAAGCAAGACACTGCTTTCTGTCTATTTTGACACGGCCCAGCAGACATTGCGGAATAACGGTTTGTCGTTGCGGGTACGGCGTATCGACGACCACTACGTCCAGACAATCAAAAAACGTGACAATCGTGGCGCCGGGCTGTTCGAACGCAACGAGTGGGAGTGTGCTATTCCCAACGGTCGACCGGACCTCCACGCCGCGAAGAACACTCCATTGACGTTCCTCCTAAGCAGGAAACTGCGACGCAGCCTGAAACCGTTAATTGAAACCCGCGTGCAGCGGCGGAGTTATTCGATCCGAAAAAACGACAGTGAAATCGAACTCACTGTGGACAAAGGAAAGGTCGAGGCGGCAGGACGATCGTCGCCGCTTTGCGAAGTCGAGCTTGAGTTGAAAAAGGGAAAGCCCGCGGATTTGTTCGCGCTCGCCCATGCGCTCGGCAAGTTCCTTCCGGTCACGGCCGCCAGCAAGAGCAAGGCTGACCGCGGCTACGATCTCCTTGCCAAGAACGGTCCAGGACCGGTCAAAAGCGAGCCGATTGCGCTTGACCCGAAGGTCACTTGGGCGACAGCCTTCCGCGTTATCGCACAGGCTTGCCTTTATCAGATCGCGGCCAATCAAGACCTCGTGCGGCGCGGCGACGCTGAGGGCGTTCATCAAATGCGTATCGGCATCCGGCGGCTGCGCACGGCAATTGCGCTGTTCGAGGACATTCTCCCCGACACGCAGGTTCAGGCGATAAAAGCAGATCTCAAATGGCTGACCGGCGAACTTGCCCCGGCGCGTGAGCTCGATGTATTCATCAGACGCGTGGTAAAGCGCGCAAAAGGCAGTAATACAGACGGGCCAACGCTCGATGCGGTTGCGGCGGATTTTAGAAAGCGGCGCGAGCACGCTCTCGGCAAGGCCGCCGAAACGGTCACGTCGCCGCATTTCCGCCGGCTAGTTCTCGACGCCGCGGAGTGGATCGCCGTCGGTGAATGGACGCAAAACAACGAAGAATTGAGTTGCTCGATGCGTCAGCGACCCGTCGTCGGCGCTGCAGCAGAAGAGCTTTCTCGGCGTCTAAAAAAGATTCGCAGGCAGGGCAGGCATCTTGTCGAACTCGATCCAGAACATCTCCATAAATTACGCATCAGGGCAAAGAAGCTGCGCTACGCGGCCGAATTTTTTGCCGGGGTCTTCCCGTCCAGGAAATCGGCGCGCCGGCGCGAA
>DASPWC010000387.1:0-4627 GCA_035622055.1 Xanthobacteraceae bacterium
GACCAATGCGATCTTGGGCTGGATCAACGCCTATCGTCATCGCCCCGATCCCGACAAGCTGCCGGAAGTCGTGCACACGCTGAGCAGCATGCAGGCTTTCAAGGACGCCGAAAGCTCGGGGCCCTATGTCGGCTTCATCGCCGGCGTGCTCGGCAATAATCCGACGCAGGCCGAAGACCTCATTGTCAAAATGCTGGCGATCGATCCGGCGGATCACTGGGTGCTGGTGCGTGCCATCGCCTATTCCGGCTTGCCGCACTGGCGCGAACTGCTCGCGACTTTCGTCGACCGTATGGCGATGCGCCGCGCGATGATCGACAAATACCTCGACGGCAAATTGCCGACGCTCGAGCAGATCGATTATCGCACCGAAAAACCGTCGATGCTCGATAAGATAAAGTCGTCCCTGCATTTCGGGAAGGAGCACAAGCCGATCGCGCTCGAACCGACGCCGGAGCTGATCGACGTGCTGTGGGGCTATTATCTCGCAACCGGCGCCTATGGACCGGTCGAACGCGTGGTCAAGCTGCTGCCGCTCGCCAACGACAAGGATAACGTCGACAATCTGACGACCGGCAGCGCCGCCAAGTTCACGCTGGCGAGCAACGCGGTGCGCGACTCAGATCTCCTCAAGATGCTGAAATGGGCGGACAAGAGTCAGCCCAAGGAAGTCAAGGTCGTGCTCGACGACGTCATCGAGACCGCGGAGACCGTCGATACGGTGCACATGCGCCAGGAATCGCTCGCCGCGATCGAGGAACTCAAAACCAAAGGTCCGGATTCCAAGCGCGAGCTGTCGGGCTGGGGCCAGATCGGCCAAGGCGCGCTGTCGATGGGTTGCGTGGTCGCCGCGGCGACCGGACAAATCGAATTGGGCATACCTTGCGTGCTCGGCGGCGCCGCCTATACCGCCGGCCTGCAATATATGACACATTAGCTAGGCCTGTCCCGGGCGCACACGCGCTTTAGCGCGCTGCACCGCCTCCGAAAAAAACCCGAACTAATCGTTCCGCGACAAGCGTCTCAACTGCGCCTCGATGGCCGCGGCGGCGTCGCGCGGCGCGACCCAAGCGAATTGCGGGAGCTGGTTGCGAAACCAGGTCGCCTGCCGCTTGGTATAGCGGCGCGTGTCGCGTTTTGCTTGTTCGACCGCGTCGGCGAGCGCGATTTCGCCTTTGAGATGCCGGATCAGCCAAGGCACGCCGTGGGCTTTCATGGCGGGAAGGCCCGGATCGAGATTGCGCGCGGCGAGCGCGCGGACCTCCTCGATCGCTCCGGCGGCGATCATGCCGTCGAACCGCGCATCGATGCGGCGCGCAAGCTCGTCGCGATCGGGCATCAAAAAGACTTTCGCGGCGCGGGCGAGATCGATGCCCGGCGGTTTGTTGTCCTCGTGCCAATCCGTCAACGAACGTCCAGTGGCGAGCACCACTTCGAGCGCCCGGGTGACGCGGGCGCGGTCGCCGGTCTTTAGCCGCGCCGCGGTTGCGGGATCGCGCGCGGCGAGTTCCGCATGCAGGACGGCAACGCCGTCCGTGGCGAGCCTTTGGCGGACTTGCTTGCGAATCTCCGCCGGGATGGCGGGAACTGCTGCCAGCCCGCGCGCCAGCGCGCTGAAATAAAGCCCGGTCCCGCCGACGATGATCGCGGGCCGGTCCTGCGTGGCGAGCGCGGCCAGTGTTTCGGCGGCGGCAGTGCACCAGCAGCCGACCGAATAGTTTTCCGCGGCGTCGACATGCCCGTAGAGCCGGTGCGGCGCGCGCCGCTCGTCGTGCGGTGTCGGCCGCGCGGTGATGATGCGCAGGTCCCGATAGACCTGCATGGAATCGGCATTGACGACGTCGCCGCGAAGCTTTTCCGCCACGTTCAGCGCCAAGGCCGACTTGCCGCTCGCCGTCGGGCCTGCAATGAGAACGATGTTCGGCACGTTCAACCGGATCGCACGGCATGTATTACGTGGCAACGTTAATCTCGCGTCCGGATCGTCCTGCCGTGACGGAGACCTTGGCGGATCGGATCGCACGGCGTCTGCCGCAGAGCCGTATCGGCGGCTGGCTTGCGGCCGGCGTGGCGATGGACATTTTTTTTTCCGCCGGCGCCGACGCCGACACCAGCGCCGTCGCGGCGGAGACCTCGTTCAAAAAGCTTGCAGCGGAGTTGCGCGCCGTCATCGGCGATCTGCCGGTCGATATCGTTCTCCAAGAGCAATTCGGACGGCGCAAAAAGCTGCTCGTCGCCGACATGGATTCCACCATGATCGGCCAGGAATGCATTGACGAGCTGGCCGACTATGCCGGCTATAAGAGCCGCGTGGCGGCGATCACCAAGCGAGCGATGGAGGGCGCGCTTGCCTTCGCGCCGGCCTTGCGCGAGCGTGTTGCCTTGTTGAAAGGCTTGCCGGTCACGATAGTCGACAAAGTGATCGCCGAACGCATCCGCTTGACGCCGGGCGGCGCGGCGCTGGTCAAAACCATGCGCGCACATGGCGCTTACACCTGCGTGGTATCCGGCGGGTTCACCGCGTTCATGACGCGGCTTTCTCCCGCGATCGGATTTGACGAATATCGCGCCAACACACTCTTGGTCGATGCCGTCGGCCGGCTTACGGGCGAGGTGGCGGAGCCGGTGCTCGGCCGCGAGGGCAAGCGCGACACGCTGGTTGCGCTGCGCGAAAGCTTCCGGCTCGGTCGCGAAGATACGCTCGCGGTCGGCGACGGCGCCAACGACGTTCCGATGATTGAGGCAGCCGGCCTCGGCATTGCCTTCCACGCCAAGCCGGCGCTGCGCGAAGCGGCGAACGCCTGCATCGACCACGGCGACTTGACCGCGCTTCTTTATGCGCAAGGCTATCGGCGCGAGGAATTCGTGGAGGTAAATACCAAATAGCAAACGGCGAATAGGAGGAGACGATGCTTGCCGGACAGTTGGCGCTCATTGCGGCCGCCGTTTTCTTTGGCGCGGCGTTTTATGTCAATTTCGCCGAACAGCCCGCGCGGCTCGGTCTCGACGATCGGGCATTGCTTGCGCAATGGAAGCCCTCCTACAAGCGCGGCTTCGCCATGCAAGCGCCGCTTGCTATCGCTGGCTTTCTCCTCGGAATCATCGCCTGCTGGCGAACCGGCGATCGGCTTTGGCTCATCGGCGCGCTCGTTCTGGTCGCGAACTGGCCCTACACGTTGCTCGGCATCATGCCGACGAACAACGCGCTCATGGCGCTTAATGCGGCCGAAGCCACGCCGAACAGCCGAGGACTGATCGAAAAATGGGCGAAGCTTCACGCGGTTCGTACCGGGCTTGGCTTCGCCGCGACGCCCATATTTCTATGGGCTCTGCGCCGTTCGTAAACGCGCACGCGCTGTGAGACGGCTGCTGTCTTGCGCTATCTCGAATTGTCCGGCCGCCGTGCGGTCGTCGCCGTGAATGCGATCGTCGTCGTCCAATAGGACGGGTCGCGATTGAGGATAAAAAACTCCTCGAATGTCGCTTTTGGCACGCCGCCTTCGCTTTGCAGCTTGTCCGCGATTTCGAGGATGCCGAAATCCCACCATTCGGCGAATGGCGAGCCGCCATTATAAAGAATGGCATGACCTTCGGCGTTGATGTCGCGCAAGCCCTCAGCTTGCAGCCAGTAGGGAATTTTGCGCCCGACGTAATAATCGATTTGGCGGTTGGCCGCCCATCGGACGAATTGCTCCCAAAAATGCTTTTGCGACGGCGGCTCGACGGTCCAAGTCGGATAGAAGTCGGGCTCCTGGACAAAAAGCCAGCCGTTCGGCTTGAGCCAGCTCACCATCTTGCCGAGAACCGCGCGGCGGTCCGGAAGATGGTGCAGGAGCGCGCGAATCGTGATCAGGTCGTAAGGCGCATCCGGCGGTTCGTCGCGCACGACGTCGAATTTGCGTACTTCGAGATTGCCGCCGGCGATTCCTTCCATCAGATCGGGGCAGATGTCAGTCGCGACGACATGCCCTGCCGGTCCCACGCGCTGCGACAACCACTGCGACAGCGAGCCGTTGCCCGCGCCAATTTCCAGGCAATGCCAACCCGCGCTGACGCCCGTCCGCGACAAATGAAATCTGCTCGAAGGGTCGAGCAAGTCCGACATCAGCCGCAGCCGGTCGGACTCGCCTCTTAAATCGTGCTGCCAGACATACTGAGCCATAACGGCCTCGCGGCGGGCCGCATTGCGGGTGTCAAAGCGCTTCGTAGTTCGCGTGTTACGCTAAAGCGAAATGATTTTAGGTTGATTCGATATTTCGCTTTAGCTTGTTGTTTGAGCATGATCTTGTCGGAAAACCGGTATCCACTTTTCCGGATCATGCTTTATTGCAGGTTCAGTGCGACAAACCGTGTATCACCATCCGCGTTCGATACGAGCAGCACGGCGATCTTCTTTCCTTGCGACTTGAGCTGATCGATCCGCTTCTGCATGTCCGCCGGATCGGCGACTGCCTGGTATTGCACCTCGACGATTACGTCGCCGGCGGACAGGCGCTTATCCGGATCGGCCGACGCGACGTTTGGATCGACGCCGGTCACGAGAACGCCGTTGACGCCGTCTTTGATCTTGAACTTCCTGCGCAAGTCATCCGACATCGCGGAGAGTTCGAGACCGAGCGTCTTCTGC
>DASPWC010000388.1:0-2406 GCA_035622055.1 Xanthobacteraceae bacterium
GTTCTCGGCGGCCAATTTCGACGGCAGATTCACCAGCCCGAATTTTACCGGAGTTGCCGGCTGGACGCCGAACATGAATTGGCTCGGCACCGTGACCGGCCGCATGGGCTACTCGCTCGGCCAGTGGATGCCTTACGTCAAAGGCGGATTCGCAGCGGCCAATGTCGGATCGCCGCTTCAGGATGGGCCGCTCGGCGGCTTTACTCAGGCGTCCTCGCAGCAGACGCAGACCGGCTGGACCGCCGGCGTCGGGCTCGAATATCAGCTGTCGTCGAAATGGTCGCTCGGACTTGAATATCTCTACACCGATCTCAACAACGGCACCGGCAGCGGCGCGCCGAGCTCGATCGGCTCCGGCGGCTCGCCCGAGGTGTACACGACCGCGGTAAAGAGCCAGAGCCTGCTCGGCCGCCTCAACTACAAAGCCGGCTGGTAATCAGCCTCGCTTCGCCGCATGCGGCGTTGAGTGAATCCGTCTTTAGACCTACGCCTGTGCCGTCATCCGACCGAGCCCAGCCACGCATCGACGTCGAACGCGGTCTTACCGTCCGGAGTTGTGACAGTGTATCGGAAAGGTCGTCAAATTCGATCTAGGGTCGGCGCCTTTCATCGTTCAAATCACTAGTGCGCCGACAGAGCGACTAAACATCGCCATCTTTGAGCCTCTCCCGCGAGCCGCCGATTTTTAACACCCGCAACACTACCCGCCAAGGCGCACCAAATCTGATTGTTCTGATTTGATGCGAAGCATTGAAGAAAAACCACACGCCAAGACCGGTCGACCGGAGTTGTGATCCGCCTCTGCACCGGCGCTTTGCGGTGGTTCGCTAGGCTAGAATCGAGAGCCGCTCCAAAAGCGCCTCCGAGGTCCGCATAAAGTCGTTCAGAACCAGTTCTTGGAATTCACGCAGCACCGGATTGCGGAAGAGTTTGACTTTGCCAGAGATGCGCTTCGACCCGAAACCCATCCAGTCGTGGAAGGCTAGATCATCCGCGCAGGACGACGTTGCATGCAGGACGAAGCCACCGGCTCCGGCCATCGCTTCTCTCAACAACACTCCATGAACATTCCACTGTTGAGCCGGCAATACGGTCACTGGGCCCCGCTTGCGCGCCAAAATATTAAAGGCGTTCTGTTCAAAGCAAGCGTGCGGGGTTAAACTATCAGTGAGCTTGTGCCATTCGTCAAGGAAAGCCGCAGCGCGGCAGACGACCAAGCCAACGTTCAGATAAGTTTCTCCGACTCCGATCTTTGCAGCACCAAGCGCCTCCACGAACGGGGCGACTGACAATTTCATGGATGTCGCATCGGCTATGAAATCGCTAATCGTCCCGCAGGAATCGGCGGATGCAGCAATTACGCTGGAAGTCTCTTTCATTTGCCCCAGCAAATGCTTGAGACGATCAACAATGGCACCGATAATGATCATATCGCTGTCAAACCAAACCAGATTGGTCCAGGAAATGTCGCGGACGAAATCGCCCATCGCCGCCTTCATAGCGAAGTGATGCGACGCCGGATTGATATGTTTGGGTCGGCGAATAACCGTGCAAATGCTATCAAGGAACCTCCGCTGAGAACGTTCGAGGCCGAAGTCGAGAAAATAAATGGGCAGTCGAGGCGCGAACGTCCGCAAACTATGCACAAGCATGCAGCCCATCAGGAAATATGTCTTGTCGCCGCCGGTGACCAAGATTGTTCGTTCCATGCCGTGACTCTATCGTGCCGCCCGCCAGAAACAACTCTGCGCGACGCCCGACACCATCAGCACATCGCGCCGTTTTCCGACGCAGTTGTGGCGCTCATTGCCGCTTGGTTGGAGGTTCGAGTCCGAGAGCTGCAGCGAGGCAAGCGCCTTCCGCGTGGCCACTCTCCAAGGGTCTTGAAGTGACGCTGCTCTGCGGGATCAGCCGTCAAGCCGGTTCGCGTTGGCGCCGGCGTGGCCCTTGGCATCGCAGGCGGCGACGAAGCGGCCAATTTGGCGCAGAAGCTCGTCGCCCTCGAGCAGCGGTACGTGGCCCTGGTCGGGAATCTCGATCGCCTGCAGGTCGGGGCGTCGCTCGCGCATCGCTGCAACCGTCGCCGCCGAGAGCACGTCGGAATTGGCGCCGCGAATGACCAGGATCGGCACGCGGGCGAGCCCATCGAACTCGTTCCACAAAGGCGGCAGCGGCCGCTCGAGGTCGATGGCGCCGAGCGTGCGGGCAAGGCGCGGATCGTATGTTGCCTTGAGCTTGCCGTCCTTGACTTCCCAGTTGCGCCGCGCCGCGGCAAGCCACTGCTCGGCGGTCAGTTTCGGAAACTGGGCGCTCATCAGCCGGCGGAGGATGTCGGCGCCCTCGGTGAAGTCGCGCGGTTGCGGCACCTTGCCGACGTAGCTTTTGATCCGCACCAGCCCCTTGCCC
>DASPWC010000389.1:0-3413 GCA_035622055.1 Xanthobacteraceae bacterium
GAAGCTCTCTGGGTGGTCGCCCTGCGCAAGCGTGGCCCCGGACGGCGTCGGGGGATGGGGTGTCCGGGGCCACTAGCGCTTACCGGGTGGTTGGGGACCATGGACCGGGGCGCCAACTTAAATACAATCAGCAGTCGCGCGGCGTGTATTTGATCAAGATCAAATAAGGGAACGTCTTATTTGACTCCCTCGTGACGGCGAAATTGCCGCAGTTTTTCGTAAAAGTCCGCAAGAACACGCATTAATCTTTAACAGCGGTCGTTAACGGTGCGGAGCGCGGTGGAATCCACCGCATTTCGGCGGCTGCCCCGGCTTTAGAACTCGACGTCCAGTTCCTCGAGCTCGTCGGGCTCGAGCTTCGCCGCCGCGATCCATTCGCCCATATAGGGATAGCTCATCATGGTGCGACAATAGCGGGCGGCGGTGTCGGCGAGCGTCACATCGTAAGTCACGAAGCGCGAGCACACCGGCGCGTACATGGCATCCGCGGCGCAGGCTTGCTTTCCGAACAGATAAGGTCCGCCATAAGCGCCCAGACATTCCTGCCAGATAGTGACGATGCGATCGATATCGGCGCGGGCGCCGGCCCATGATTTGAAGCCGGTAAAATGCGCCTTGATATTCATTGGCAGCGCCGACCGGAGATTGCTGAAGCCGGAATGCATTTCGCCACAGACGGAGCGGCAGTGCGCGCGCCGCGCCCGATCGGATGGAAAAAGCCGCGCGTCAGGCTTGAGCTCATGCAGATATTCCGCGATCGCAAGCGTGTCCCAGATTTTCAAGCCATCATGACTAAGACACGGCACCAGAAAGGACGGCGACAACAGCAGCAATTCGGCACGCGTCGACGGGTCGTCAGCGGAGACCTGTTGCTCCTCGAAATCGAGCCCGGCCATTTTGCAGAGCAACCAGCCGCGCAGCGACCACGAGCCGTAATTTTTACTCGCAATGCTGAGAATGGCCTTCGCCATGCCGCTACCCTTTAAAATTAACAGGTTTTATCAAGCACTTATAAGCCCATAACCATGCTGACGGCAGATTTTAGTCACCCTGGAAAAACTGCCGCCATTGCAGTTGTGCAGGATGTTCAAATTCTTGTCGCAGCGCAACAAAGAATACACTAGCTTATATTTAGGAACGGGAGTCGCGGGTAGCCGCCGTAAGGGCGGCTTGCGGCGCCTGCGGGCATGGAATGCTGTATCTCGCTTACCAGATGCAGTCGGACATGATGGTGCCCGTCCGGACTTGGGCCGGCATGGCGGCCAATTCCGGAGCTCCGCCGCTGCTGAACGGCCATCCGGCGATACGAAATCTCGCGGCGGCCTACGAGCTGATTGCACGGGCGAGGCTGAGCCACACGCGGCCGCCGTTCGGCGTCGGTACCGTCGTCACCGGCAACCGCGAAGTTGAAGTACGCGAAGAGGCCGCGGCGCGCACGCCGTTCGGTACGCTCCTTCACTTCAAGAAAGACATCGCGACGGCACAGCCGCGCGTCCTGCTCGTCGCGCCGCTATCGGGTCATTTCTCGACGCTGCTGCGCGCAACGGTGCGGACGCTCCTGCCTGACCACGACGTCTTCATCACCGACTGGCACAATGCACGCGACATTTCGCTCACCGCCGGCCGCTTTGGCGTCGACGAATATACCGACCACCTCATTAAGTTCCTCGGCGTGTTGGGACCGGACGCGCATATTCTCGCGGTATGCCAGCCCTGCGTCGCGGTTCTCGCCGCCGTCGCGGTGATGGCGGAAGCCGGCGATCCGGCGCAGCCGCGCTCCATGACGCTCATGGCCGGCCCAATAGACACGCGGATCAACCCGACCAAGGTAAATATGCTTGCCGAAAAACGCTCGATCGACTGGTTCGAGCGCACGCTGACGGCGTCCGTCCCGCTGGGCTATCCGGGCGCGTTCCGCCGCGTCTATCCGGGCTTCGTGCAACTCCTCGCTTTCATGAGCATGAACATCGAGCGGCACGTGAAGGCGCATCGCGAGCTTTATGAAAATCTCGTCAATGGCGAGATAGAAAAAGCGGCGATTATCAAGGCGTTCTACGACGAATATTTCGCCGTGCTCGATCTCACGGCGGAATTCTATCTCGAGACCGTGCAGCTTATCTTTCAAGAGCACGCGCTGCCGCTCGGCAAGCTACGGTGGCGCGGACAGCGCGTCGATCCGAATGCGATCCGCAAAACCATGCTGCTCACGGTGGAGGGAGAGCGCGACGACATCTGCGCGGTCGGTCAGACTGTCGCGGCGCACGATCTGTGCGGCAAATTGCGGCCCTATCTCAAGCGCCACCACATGCAGGCGGGTGTCGGCCATTACGGGGTGTTTTCGGGAAAGCGCTGGGAAAGCCAGATCTACCCCATCGTCAAAAACGTCATATTGTCGAGCGGTTGAAGGCAGCGCGGCGATCCGGGCATGATCCGGCTACGCAGCTGCGGGTAAGCGCTCAGGCCTTGCGTCGCTGATGCTTGTCGATTGCGGCCTGCACCGCGGCCTGCGATTGAGCGCCGGCCGTCTCGTATTTGGACTTGGCGTCCGCATAGCTCCAGTCGCGCAACTCATTGGCATCGCGCTGGAAGTGTGGATGGACGTAGCGCGCCATCAGCTCGTAACTGCGCTTGGTCGCCTGCCAATCGGCCCAGTTGTGCGCCAGCAACAAGACGCCGCCGAAGCCGCCACGGGAGCCCTGCCACAATCGCTCGAAATGACGCACACAGTCGCCCGGAGTGCCGATGCAAGCGAGGCCGGATGAAATCAGATACTCCGCCGAGTCCGCCTCGATATCGGGCGGGATGATCGGAAACGTCGCCACTTCGCTGAAATAGCGCTTGAAGTTTTCGAGCCCGAATTTGACGTCCGCGAGCGCTTGTTCGCGTGTTTCCGCCACATGGGCGAAGGTGACGATACGCCATTTGCAGCGGTCGGGCGTCTTGCCGACCGCTTTCGCACTTTCCTCATAAACATTCCAGTTGCTTGCATGGGCCTTCAATGCATCGTCAGAGGTGCCTCCGATCGACAGCATGCCGATGCCATGCCTGCCCGCGGCCAGGGCGCCGACGGGAGACCGGTTCGATGCGACCGCCATCTCCATCATCGGTTGCGAGTAGCTTTTGAGCTGCAGTCGCGCTTCGCGGAGATCGAACCAATCGGTCTTCCTGGTCACTGCGCGGCCCTGCATGAGGTCTATGATGACATCGAGCGCTTCGTCGAGCTTGCGCCGCTGCTCTTTCGGTTTCAAACCCATCTTTATCGCGTCATAGACCAGCGAACCCGGCCCCACGCCGAACATGGCGCGGCCGCGTGTCATGTAGTCGAGTTGCATCATGCGTCCGGCGACGGTGAACGGGTTGTGGTATGGCAGCGAGATCACGCCCGTGCCGAGGCGAATGTGGCGCGTGCGCTC
>DASPWC010000390.1:0-2886 GCA_035622055.1 Xanthobacteraceae bacterium
GAAATCGACGGCCACGCCACCTGAAATTCAGCGTCCTCAAGCCGCTCGGTGACGCCCTTGGCGGCGTCGTGGACAATGACCGTGCCACCCTGAATACCGATTTCCGAAAATGACATGGTGCGCCCCGACGTCGGCTCGAGCGCATGGGCGAGCGTCGAAATCAGGCCGGACCAATTGGAGTCGCCCGTCGGCGAGAAGGTCACCTTGATGGTCGGGCGAATGAGCATAACGTCGGCGATCTCGACATGGCCGGCGAGCAGCGGAAAATATCGCAACCGCGCGGTCAACTCCGCCGCGGTCAGCGCCGGGTCGCCGTTAAGGTCTTTGCCCAAAAGCACATTGCGAAATCGCACGGTGCCCGACGGAAAGAGCGACAACGAAATGTCGTCGCCCAGCACCGGATCGAGACCGGTCACGGCTCTGATTTCCGATCTCACGGCCTCCCGGACCGAAGCGGCCGGTATGAGAAAGGACAGTGCGATCAGCGTGACGAACGCCGCCGCAATCAAGGCGGCAACGGCAATCGCAAGGCGTTTCAAGCCGGGCACGGGACGCGTTTCCAAATGGTATGAAGTCGGTCGGATATACCGGTCGTCAGACAGGGCGCAATTGTCTTGGGCATCTGTGTCGCTTTCGTGGCTTTTGATGCGCCCTAGCCGCCCAAACACTTGCAGCCAACAACAAAATCCGCCCGCATTGCAGTCCCCGGCGTGCAGCAATCAGTTTCGGATAAGATTGATCGTTGCGCCTTCGCGGGCATGATCTCTTCGGAAAACCGGCGTTCTCGGATCGAAGGATGGGGTCATTCCGGATCATGCTTTAGCGCGCGGATGCCCAAGAGTTCGGTTCGCGGAACGTCGGTTCGCCGGCTTGCGCTACTTCCGCGATGATCTTGCTGATGATGGCCTGACCAAAAGAATTAAAGTCCTTGGCAACCATAACGAAAGCATTGGGGCCGCCGATGACATTGTCGCGATAGTATTTGTCCAGCCCGCCCGGCGGATTGGTGTGCTCCGGATTCCACGCCAAGGGACTTTCGCTGAGGATCGCGAGCCCGTTGATGGTTATCCCCTTCGCCACGGCTTCGTCGCGTAATGTCGGCACATCTGGACCCGCGTTATTGGTGCCGTCGCCGGAAATGTCGATAGTCTTGCGCGGCGCGCCGAACGGCGCCCGGGCAAGCTGCGCCATCGCGAATTCGATGGCGCCGCTGATCGAAGTGCGGTCGGCGAACGATCGCGGCGCTTCCACCAACCGATCGCCGAAGTCCTTCGCCGAAGCGGCGTCGCCGATCGCGGTCCAATCAATCACGACATGTTGCGCGCCGACGCCCGACCATTCGACGAAGGTCAATCCAATACGGCCAAGGCGGCCGGCGCGGATGGTCTCGAGCACGCGGGTGTCGGCCATGGCGGCGGCGTAGCCGTCGCGTTGCAATTGGAACTTCGCGGCATCGATGCTGCGCGATACGTCGGCGGCCAAGACCAACAGCAAATCGACGTCAGCGGCAAGCGCCGCGGCTGGAAAAATCGCGAGACTCGCGAAAACAAGCCACGCGGCGATTTTGATCATTCGCATCGCGCCCATCGCATCGAGGATCACCATCAATCTCGGCAAAAACTCGACGGTTCTGGATCGGCAGCGCAGCTCGATCACGTGCGGGCTGTCACGATGCGGTCCGGCGGAAACGCAATTTCAATCAGCGTCCCGGCGTCGCGTGCACTCTTGATGCTGAAATGGGCGTGGTTGGCGTCGGCGAGCGCCTTGGCCAAAGACAGTCCGAAACCGCTCGCGCCGGAGCCCAAGCTCGTGGATGTCGCGATGTCGCGGAATGGTTCGGCCGCCATCTCGATGTCCTTTTCGCTCATTCCGACGCCGGTGTCGCGCACGCGCAAAACCACCTCGCCGGCATCGGAAAATACCGTCGATATGATGATCTGACCGCCGGGACCTGTAAGCCTAATCGAATTCGAGACCAGGTTGAACACGATCTGACGCACCGCTCGTTCGTCGGCGAGGACATGCGGCAGGCCGGCCGTGAGCGCGGTACGGATGATAATCCGGACGCTATTCGCCTGCGGTTGCATGATGCCCGCACATTGCTGCGTCAGATCGTTGAGGTTGACGTCGGCGAATGTCAGATCGATCCGGCCGGTTTCCAGTTTCGACAGGTCGAGCAGATCGGTGATCATCGAACCCAGATGCGAGCCGGCGGCGTGGATGTCCTTGATGTATTCGCGGTAACGCTCGTTGCCGATCGGGCCGAAGCGCTCGGCCATGATCGCTTCGGCCAAACCCATCATGGCGTTGAGCGGCGTGCGGATTTCGTGACTGATCTTGGCGAGAAATTCGCCCTTGGCCGATGCCGCGCGCAGCGACTCGCGCCTGGCGTTGCGCAATTCTTCTTCGACTTGTCTGCGCGTGCTGGCGTCGCGGAGCAAGGCGAAAGTCCGATCCTCTCCGCTCCGCACAAGTGTCAGCGTGAGCGGGACGAATTCGTTCTCGCCGCGGCGGGCCGCGACATCGATCTCGCCGCCGAGAGGTTGGCTGCCTTCAAGCACGCGGTCGAAATACGCGCTGATGGCGGGTTCGCTTTCCGGCGCGAAAAGAGCGACGAATGCGCTGCCGGTCAGTTCGTCTGCCGGCTTGGCCAACAGGGCGGCGCCGGAAGCGTTGACCGTGACGATTCTGCCCTCCGGGTCGAGCACTATGACCGCGTCACCGGCCGCTTCCAGGATCGATCTGAGCTCGCCGATTTCGGTCGCGGCTGCGCGCAGCGCGTCGGCGTCGCCTGCGGCTATTTCGGATTGATTGTTGGCCAGGATAAGGGCGATTACGGACGAGCCGTTCCACGGCACTCTAAACATGCGGCCTTCGACCGGCAGG
>DASPWC010000391.1:0-4596 GCA_035622055.1 Xanthobacteraceae bacterium
ACACCGGCATCGGTACGTCCCGCGCCGTTGACGGCGACGCGCTCGCCGGCGAATGCGGCAATCGCCTCGGTAAGGACGGCCTGCACCGAAATTCCATTATCCTGCGCTTGCCAACCGACGAACGGCGTGCCGTCATATTCGATGGTGAGCTTGTAGCGGGGCACTGCCGCGTCTTTCTTCGCCGTCAATGCAAGAGGCTGCCGCGCGCAATTGGCGTGCCGCGCAGGAATTCGCCGGCGCGCATCGGCTGCTTGCCTGCGCGCTGCAGTTCGATAAGCCGCACCGCGCCCCGCCCGCAGGCGACGGTCAGATCGCCATCGAGTACGCGGCCGGGTTCGCCGTCGCCATTGCCTTGCGTCGTGCGCAGAACCTTGACGCGATCCTTGACGGGGCCTGCGCCGGAAAGCTCGAACCAGGCGCCGGGAAAAGGCGACAACCCCCGGCAATGGTCGTGGACCTCGTGCCACGGCTTGGTCCAATCGATGCGCGTTTCGGTCTTGCCGATCTTGTCGGCGTAAGTCGCACCGGTATCGGGCTGCGGTGTCAGTTGCAATTTGCCTGCTTCGAGCGCTCCAAGCGCGTGCAGCATGAGACCGGCGCCAAGGCGCGCGAGCTCCTCATGCAGATCGCCGGCCGTCGCATCCGGACCGATCGGGACGGCCTTGGTCATGGCGATGGCGCCGGTATCAAGGCCTTCATCCATCTTCATGACCATAACTCCGGTCTCGCGATCGCCGGCCATGATCGCGCGGTGGATCGGCGCCGCGCCGCGCCAACGCGGCAACAGCGAGGCATGAAGATTGAAACAGCCGCGCGGAAAGCAATCCAGGATGGGCGGCCGCAGAATCAATCCGTAGGCGACGACGACCGCAGCCGCGGCGCCGTGCGCGCGCATGGCGGCAGCGGCTGCATTCTCTCGAAGGGTTGTAGGTGTGAAAACCGGCAGGCCAAGGCGCTCGGATTCACGCGCAACCGGCGAGGCCCTCGCCGCCATGCGGCGCCCGGCAGGCCGCGGCGCACGCGTATAGACCGCGGCCACCTCGTGGCCGCCGCCGACAATCGCGCCCAGAGTGGGCACCGCAAAGTCCGGTGTACCCATGAAAACCAGGCGAAGCGCCAATCACGCCTCCGCCTTCTTCATTGCGGCGCTTTTGGCTGCCTTGGTGAATTTCTTGATCACGCGATCGCGCTTGAGCTTGGACAGATGATCGATGAATAGCACGCCGTTAATGTGATCGATCTCGTGCTGCAGGCAGGTTGCAAATAGACCCCTGGCGTCGATCTCGTGCTTTTTGCCGGCGACATCGAGATAGCTGACCTTCACCTCAGCCGGCCGCTCGACCTCCTCGTAATAATCCGGGATGGACAAACAGCCTTCCTCATACTTTGCCCATTGTTCAGATTGCCAGGTGATTTCCGGATTTATGAAGACCTGCGGCTGATGATTGTCTTCTTTTTTCGACAGATCCATCGTGATTAGACGCTTGGCGACGCCGACTTGGATGGCGGCGAGCCCGATGCCCGGCGCCTTGTACATCGTTTCGAACATGTCATCGACGAGCTTGCGGATGCCGGCATCGATCTGTTTGACCGGCTCCGATGCCAGGCGCAGGCGCTTGTCGGGAAGTATGATGATTTCGCGCACAGCCATGGCGGGCGATGTAAGGGGTGAGTAAAGCGGGGTCAATGCGCCGGTTCTGATTGCGCATTCGCCGGCAAGGGGCTATGACCGTTCGCTCTTCGTTCCCGACCGCGAATCGCCACCCCGCATCGCCGAGCGCAGCCAATGATCGCGAGCCTCACCGCTAGCCTGACCGACAGCCTACCCATTCTTGCGGTTACAGGCGTCGTTTGCGCCGCGCTCGCCGCCGTTGCCGGTTTTGGCGTTGCGCTGCGGCGATCGCGCAATCTCGCCGACGCGAATGCGCCCCCGCTTGCCGAATTGGCGCATGCGCAGCGCGAGACGGCGGCGCGCCTCGAGGCCATGATCAAGATGCTGGCCGAGCGCCAATCGCAGGTCCAGCACGCCGTCAACGAGCGGCTGGATTCAGTATCGCATCGCCTCGGCGATTCGCTGGTGAAGACGACCCAGCACACGGCGGAGAATTTGCAGAAGCTGAATGAGCGCCTTGCCGTCATTGACAACGCGCAGAAGAACATAACCGCGCTTGCCGGCGAGGTGACCTCGCTGCAGAGCGTTCTGGCGAACAAACAATCGCGCGGCGCCTTCGGTCAATTGCGGATGGAGGCGATCATCCAGGACAATCTGCCGAAGGGCGCCTACGAATTTCAACACACGCTCTCCAACCGCACGCGCCCCGATTGCTGTGTGTTTCTTCCCGACAAACGTCCGATGGCGATCGACGCCAAATTTCCGCTCGAGGCCGTTACCGCCTACCGCGACGCCAAATCCGACGAAGAGCGCAAGGCGGCGGCCCAGCGCTTGCGCTCGGACATCGGCAAACACGTCACCGATATTGCGGACAAATATTTAATCCCGGGCGAGACCTACGAAGTGGCCTTGATGTTCATTCCGTCGGAATCGCTTTATGCCGAACTCTATGACGGCTTTGACGACGTATTTCAGCGCGCCTATCGGGTTCGGGTCGTAATCGTGTCGCCATCGCTGCTGACGCTGGCGATTCAGATGGTGCAGCAAATCCAGAAGGACGCCCGCATGCGCGAGGCGACGGACCAAATCCGCGACGAAGTCGCGCGTCTGGTGAAGGACGTGGGACTGCTGAGCGAGCGCATCCACAAGCTGCAAACGCATTTCAATCAAGCGAGCGAAGACGTCAGATTGGCGGTTGTGTCTATCGGGAAAATTGAAGCGCATGGCGACCGCATCCAGCAGGTCGAATTGCAAGCGGACACGCCGAATACGATCTCCGCGCCGACACTGAAATTGCAGGCAGGCGAGTAGCGGCGCATGGCGGCGCCGCCCGATGCGACCGGCAGCGTTGCGACCGAGCGGCCATCGCTTGCGGATACGGTCGCCGTCTATCTCAAGCCACGCGTGCTCGTCATCATGTTCCTCGGCTTCTCGTCGGGCCTGCCGCTTGCATTATCGGGCTCGACGTTGCTCGTCTGGATGACCGAGGCTGGTGTCAACCTCGGTACGATCGGCCTGTTCGCGCTCGTCGGCACGCCTTACACGATAAAGTTTCTGTGGGCGCCCGTGATCGATGCGCTCGACGTGCCGGTGCTGGCGCGCCGTTTCGGGCGCCGGCGCGGCTGGCTGTTGCTGTCCCAATTCCTGCTGATAGCCGCCATCGTGTTTCTCGGCCTATGCAATCCCTCGGAGTCGGCTTTAGTCGTCGCGATTGGGGCATTCTTGGTGGCCGCCGCTTCCGCCACGCAGGACATCGTGGTCGACGCGTTTCGCGTGGAAAGCCTCGAGGAAAGCGAACAGGCGGCCGGCATGGCGTCCTATGTCGCCGCCTATCGCATCGGCATGCTGGTCTCGACCGCAGGCGCGCTTTTTCTGGTCAGCGGCTTTCAAACTTGGGGCCTCGAACACAACGCCGCCTGGAGTGCAGGCTATGCCGTCATGGCGGTGCTCGTTCTCATCGGTGTCGCAACAACGCTACTCGCCGAAGAGCCGGCGAAATCGGCCAGCGCCAACGCCGCCCATGCGCGGGAAAATACGATGCAGCGACTTGCCGAGGCAGCAACCGGCGCATTTTCCGAGTTTTTGACGCGGAAGCTGGCTTTTGTCGCGCTGGCCTTCGTCGTGCTTTTCAAATTCACGGACGCGCTGTCGGGCGCGATGACCGCGCCATTTGTGATCGACCTCGGCTTTTCGCGCAATGAATACGCAGCGATCATCAAGGGCGTGGGCCTCGCGGCGACGCTAATCGGGGGCTTTGCCGGCGGGTTCCTCGCGCGCGCTTATTCGCTGCCGGGGAGCCTCTGGCTCGGCGCGATCCTCCAAGGCGTCGCCAATCTCGCTTTTTCCTGGCAGGCTGTGCTGGGTCACAACGCGGCATGGCTGACCTTCGCGATCATTGCCGAGAATTTCACCAGCGCCATCGGCACGGTCATTTTCGTTGCCTATTTATCGGCGCTGTGCCGCAATCCGCTGCACACGGCGACCCAATATGCGCTGCTGACGGCGCTCGCCGCTTTCGGGCGCACTTACCTGTCCTCCGGAGCAGGCTTCATTGCGGCGGCGACCGGGTGGGTCTGGTTTTTCGCGATATGCGCAGCAGCCGGTCTGCCGGCGCTCGCCCTGTTGGCATGGCTGCAACACCGCGGCCATTTCGAGGGTTTGACGGCGGCTACGCATTGATGCCTGAACCGCCGCGCTAAGCTGCCCAATCGCGCGGCTGCCACGCCTTTCGCGGCGGCAAGTGTACCCGTAAAAAAGTCTTTTTGTAAGGATCAGATCGCTATAATCGCCGTTGTTCCGTTGCGTCACTCGAACCCGGCCAGCCCGCCGCATCTGCATGGACGCCATCCTGGTCAAGATCTTTGCGACGGCGTTGACCCTGAGCCAGGTCACGACGCAACCGCAGGCCGTCAAGACACACTTCGATCCGCTCAAGGATCAAGACGAAGTGGTTCAGATTTTGCGCAACGGCTGCGCCCATATGA
>DASPWC010000392.1:0-3341 GCA_035622055.1 Xanthobacteraceae bacterium
CCGAATTTCGGCAGAAAGTCGCTCAACGAGATCAAGGAAGTGCTGGTGCAGATGGGACTGCATCTTGGTATGGAAGTCCCGGGCTGGCCGCCCGAGAATATCGAGGAATTGGCCAAGCGCTTCGAGGATCACTACTGATCAAGGGGCAGTCATCGGGAGTCGGTCATCAGAAAAATTTCCGATTTCCGATTGTCTATTGCCGAACGCGGGTATCTGAATGCGTCACGCCAAGACTCACAGAAAATTTGACCGGCGTTCGGATCATCGCCGCTCGATGCTTGCGAACCTTGCCGCCTCGCTGATCAAGCACGAGCAGATCGTCACCACGCTGCCGAAGGCGAAGGATTTGCGCCCCGTGGTGGAAAAGCTCGTTACGCTTGGCAAGCGTGGGGGTCTACACGCGCGCCGTCAGGCGATCGCGCAGTTGCGCGATATCGCTATGGTGAAAAAGCTCTTCGATGTCATCGGTCCGCGCTACAAGGACCGCAATGGCGGCTATACCCGCGTGCTTAAAGCCGGATTCCGATACGGCGATTCCGCGCCGGTCGCGGTCATCGAATTCATCGATCGGGATATCGAGGCGAAGGGCTTGGATTCCGGGCCTGTCCCGGAGCGCACCGAGGCAGAAACGGCCGCCCCAGCGTAATCGGTGCACCGTGAGCGGCGCCGCCGCGCTGTTATGGCCTCAGCCGCACGCCAGTTTGGAAAGGCGTATCGTTTCGAGGTTTTCATGCCGCACCCGCGCATTGCGACTGTCCTGATCGCCGCAATCACGTTTCTGCCGCTGTTTGCGCAAGACGCCGGCGCGCAAGAACGGCAAGCCCCAAGCTCGGCTCGTCAGCTTCAATTATCCTTCGCGCCGGTCGTCAAGAACGTGGCGCCCGCGGTCGTCAACGTCTACGCGGCCCGCATCGTCGAGAACAGCAATCCGTTTCTGACTGACCCGTTCTTCCGTCAGTTCTTCGGCGCGGTGCCGCGCGAACAAGTCGAGCGTTCGCTGGGCTCCGGTGTTATCGTCGACCAGACCGGGCTCGTCGTCACCAACTTTCATGTCATCAGCGGCGCCAGCCAGGTAAAGGTGGCGCTTGCCGACAAACGTGAATTCGACGCCGACATCGTGCTCAAGGACCAGCGCAGCGATCTCGCCGTGCTGCGCGTCAAAGGGACGAAGGAGCGCTTTCCTACGCTCGAATTCGCCGATTCCGACCAGCTCGAAGTCGGCGACATCGTGCTGGCGATCGGCGACCCGTTTGGCGTCGGGCAGACGGTGACCCACGGCATCGTCTCGGCGGTGGCGCGTACGCAGGTCGGCATCAGCGATTATCAGTTCTTTATTCAGACCGACGCGGCCATCAATCCGGGCAATTCCGGCGGCGCGCTCGTCGATATCAACGGCCGGCTGGTCGGCATCAATTCCGCGATCTATTCGCGCTCTGGCGGTTCGCAAGGCATCGGCTTTGCCATCCCGGCGAATATGGTTCGCGTCGTGGTCGCCTCCGCGGAGGGCGGCAGCGGCGCGGTGAAGCGGCCGTGGCTCGGCGCGAAGCTCCAGGACGTCACGCCGGATATCGCCGACAGCCTCGGCCTGCAGCGGCCCAGCGGCGCCTTGGTGGCTAACGTCGTGGCCGGGGGCCCCGCCGCACAGGCCGGGCTCAAGGCCGGCGATCTTATCGTCAGCATCGACGGCGCAGCGGTCGAAGACCCCAACGCTTTCGGTTATCGCTTTGCGACCAAGTCGCTCGGCGGGACGGCGCAGATCGGTATCGTCCGGCAGGGCCACAATATGGTGCTGCCGATCGCGTTGCGAAGCCTGCCGGATACGCCGCGCGAGGAAGTCGAGATCAAGGCGCGGTCGCCGTTCCTGGGCGTCACCGTGGCGAACCTCTCGCCTGCTTTGGCCGATGACCTGCATCTCGATTCGCAAACGGAAGGCGTCGTCGTCACTGCCGTCGCCGACGGCTCGACGGCGCAGTCCATCGGTTTTCAGAAAGGCGATATCGTCGTCTCGGTCAACAACGAGAAGATCGGCAAACCCGCCGATCTGGAGCGCATTACCGGCGCGGGCGGGCGGCAGTGGCGCATCACCATCCTGCGCGGCGGGCAGCAGATATCGGTGATTTTCAGTGGGTGATCGGTGGCGCGCGAGCGTTTGGCCTCTTACCTTTCCTTTCGTGGGAGAGGGGAAAGAGACCGATCGATGATCTCGCGCCCCAAGACCAAAGCGCCAAATCTCTTTGCCGCCGCCGGCCTCGAACATGATGCGCCGCGGCCGCTTGCCGACAAGCTCCGGCCAGAACATCTTTCCGATGTGGTCGGGCAGGATCATCTGCTCGGGCCAGACGGCGCGCTCACGCGCATGCTCGATACCCGCTCGCTCGGCTCGCTGATCTTCTGGGGCCCTCCCGGCACCGGCAAGACTACGGTGGCGCGCTTGCTGGCGCACGCCACCGCACTGCAATTCGAGCAAATCTCCGCGATCTTTTCCGGCGTGGCGGATCTGAAGAAGGTTTTTGACGCGGCGCGGCTGCACCGCGAGATCGGGCAGGGCACGCTGTTGTTCGTCGACGAGATTCATCGCTTCAATCGCGCCCAGCAGGATTCGTTTCTTCCGGTCATGGAAGACGGCACGATCGTGCTGGTCGGCGCGACGACGGAAAATCCCTCCTTTGAATTGATCGCCCCGCTGCTATCCCGCGCGCGGGTTCTCGTCTTCAAGCCGCTCGATGCCGCGGCGATCGAAAAGCTGCTCGGGCGCGCCGAAATAATCGAGGGCAAGAAACTGCCACTCGACGGCGAGGCGCGCGCGTCGCTCATTCGCATGGCCGACGGCGATGGCCGCGCCGCTCTGACGCTTGCCGAGGAAGTATGGCGCGCCGCGCGCAAGGCTGAGACCTTCGACGCCGCGGCGTTGCAAGAGGTCGTGCAGCGGCGAGCGCCGATTTACGACAAATCGCAAGACGGCCATTACAATCTCATCAGCGCGCTGCACAAATCGGTCCGCGGCTCAGACCCCGACGCGGCGCTCTACTATCTTTGCCGCATGCTCGACGCCGGCGAAGATCCGCTTTATCTGGCGCGGCGCATCGTACGCATGGCGGTGGAAGATGTCGGACTCGCCGATCCCCAAGCTCTGGTCGTCGCCAATGCCGCCAAGGACGCTTACGACTTTCTAGGCAGCCCCGAGGGCGAGCTCGCGATCGCGCAGGCCGTGATCTACGTGGCGACGGCGCCGAAATCCAACGCCGCCTATGTCGCCTTCGGCGAGGCGATGCGGACCGCGAAAGAAGCCGGTTCGCTGCTGCCGCCCAAGCACATTCTCAATGCGCCGACCAGGCTGATGC
>DASPWC010000393.1:0-5088 GCA_035622055.1 Xanthobacteraceae bacterium
GGATCAACTCATCATGGGCTACAATGGCGTAAAGTTCGACGCCACCGGCCAGAACACGCTGGCATCGACCTTTCTGATACAGCTGCAAGGCAAGCAATACGTCTCGGTGTGGCCGACCAACCTCGCCACCGGCAAGCTCGAATTGCCGATGAAAGGCTGGCGCTGAGCACCCCCCGCGAAGCGTGCGCACCCCGCAGCATGACAAGACCCTGTGATGACAAGCGTTGATATTTTCTCGCCGTTCAAGCTCGGTCCCTTGTTGCTGCCCAATCGCATCGTCATGGCGCCGATGACGCGCAATCGCGCCGGACCCGGCAGCGTTCCCGGTCCGCTCAACGCGACCTATTACGCGCAGCGCGCCAGCGCCGGTCTCATCGTCAGCGAAGCCACGCAGGTCTCGCCGCAGGGCGTCGGCTACCCGGGAACTCCCGGCATTCATAGCGACGCGCAAATCACCGGCTGGAAAGGTGTAACCAAAGCAGTGCATGCAGCCGGCGGGCAAATTTTTCTGCAGCTATGGCATGTCGGGCGCATTTCGCATCCATCCCTGCAGCCCGATGGCGCGTTGCCGGTGGCGCCGTCGCCGGTCGCTCCCGCGGGCCAGGCGATGACTCCCGACGGCATGAAGCCGTTTGTCACGCCGCGCGCGCTCGAAACCGCGGAGATCGCAGGCATCGTCGAGGACTACCGGCGCGGCGCGCGCAACGCGCGCACGGCCGGTTTCGACGGCGTCGAGCTGCACGGCGCCAACGGCTACCTCATCGACCAGTTTTTGCGCGACCGGACCAATCGGCGCACTGATCGTTACGGCGGCAGCGCCGCCAACCGTGCGCGCTTGCTCATCGAAGTGACCGAGGCGATCGTCGGCGAATGGGGCGCGGATCGCGTCGGCGTGCGCCTGTCGCCCACCAATCCGTTCAACGACATGGGCGACAGCAATCCCGCCGCCACCTTTGCCACCGCTGTCGGCGAGCTCAATCGCGTTGGACTCGCTTATCTGCACGTCGTCGAGCCGGCTGCGGGCGATCCTGTCCCTGCCGGAGAAGTCCCGGACATCGGTTTCCTCCGCAAGCTCTGGCGCGGCGCGCTGATGGGCAACAAAGGCTACGATCTAGCGCGCGCCAATGCTGGCATCCGCGAGGGATCGGCGGATCTGATTTCGTTTGCGGCGCTGTTTCTCGCAAATCCGGATCTGCCGGCGCGATTGCGCCGGGGCGGCCCGTTCAATCCGCCGGACCGTAAGACCTTTTATGGCGGTACGGCGGCAGGCTATACCGACTACCCTGTGATGGGCGGCTGAATCGCAATATTTATATTGCAAAAACAATGGTTTAAGACGAAACCGCAACTCTATGACTACGGTCACTTCGGCTCACGAAGGCACGCAATAATAACGAGTCGTTAACGAGTCACAGCCATACGGGGCACCACAACGTTCGCCGCTCTGAAATTCCTGGGCCGAGTGACCAACGAGATTTTCGAATCGCGAATGCAGCGCGCCGCGCGAAAGATCGGCGAGCGCCAGCACTTTTTCGGCCGCCGCGCGCGCTAGCATTTTTCGTCACCGTTCCGAGGGACATGCCCTCACGCCCCGAGCTTGACCGCGAGCTCTTCCAGACCGTTCACTGCAAAATCAACCGGTACGCTCGGCCCCGTCTCCCCGCGCCCGGGTCCGCGTTCGGCGGGGCGCGCGACATGCGCGGTGCGAAGCCCGAGCGCCGCGGCGGCGGCGAGGTCGTTTGAATGCGCCGCCACCATCATGCAGGCCTCCGGTTTGAGATCGAAAGCCTCGGCGGAGGCGAGATAGACGCGCGGCTTCGGCTTGTAGTCGCCGGCGATCTCCGCGCCCAGAATCGCGTCCCAAGGCAACCGATTGCGCCGGGCGAGATCGACCATCAATGAAATATTGCCGTTCGATACCGGCGCCAGCAGGTATTTGCTTTTGAGCCGCGCGAGCCCCGGCGCCACTTCGGGCCAAGCGTCGAGGCGGTGCCAGGCGAGATTGAGTGCCTCTTTGTCGCCCTCGCTCAATCCAGCAACATTGAAGCGCTTGAGCGTGAGTTCGAGATTGCGCCGGTGCAGCACGTCGAGCTTGCAGAACGCGATGCGGCCCGATCGTATCTCTTCCAGCGCGCCCTGATATTCGCCGCGCCAGGCGTCGGCGAAGGCGGCCCAGTCGAGCGTATGGTCGCGCGGCTTAAGCGCGGCTTCGGCCTCGCGCGCAATCGACTTGCGCCAATCGACCAGCGTGCCAAACACATCGAAGAACAGGGCTTTGACCGCGAGCGTCATGCAGCATTCATAGCGCAGTGCGCGATAGGGCCAAAGCGGATTGCCGCCACATCACGTCAGTTGCCGGCAAAGTCGAAGATGGTGAACTCGTCGCCGTTACCGGCGCGCTCCAACACCTCAGGATGGCTCAGCGTGTGCATGGCGTCGTAGTAGCCGGAACGCCAAAGCTCCGCCATTGACAGTCGGGAGAACTCATGTCTTTTGAGTCGCCTTCGAAGCCCCTAGGCCGATAGATGAGCTGCACGAGGTTGTATGCGCGACGCTGCGCGATCGAGGCGAGGAACTTGGCTTCCCCGCTCTGTTTGAACTTTTCCGGCAGCTGGTCCAGAAGCGTGGCGACCGAGTACTCCACCTTGTGCAGCCTTTTGATGAAATCAGTGAAGGCGCGCGTGTCGGCTCGAGTATTGGATCTCCTTCTGCCGGGTCGTGACTTCCGCGAGGTTGCGCGGAAACTCGCCGCGCGCGCTCCAGAGATCGGCCTGAAAAACGAGCGCGTCAGGCAGACGCCGGCCGGTCACGCGCGTGTTCGTCACAAGCCACTGAAGCGGCGTATTCGAGACGAGGCCGCCGTTCCAGTAGTGTTCGCCCTCGACCTCGATTGCGGGGAAACCGGGCGGCAGCGCGCCGCTCGCATCACATGCTCGGGTCCGATCGCCTGTGTCCCGGTATCGAAATAGATCAGGTTGCCGCTACGCACATTAACCGCGCCAAGGCTGAGACGCGTCTCGCACTTTTTGGAGGGTCGAAGTCGACAAAGCGCTCAAGCGTGGCTCTCAGCGGCCGCGTGTCAGGACTTCGCCGGTCTCTTTGGACGTGGCGAAGCTTCGCGCGGGCTCGCCAACCAGATGAGCGCGCTCACGGCAGTCACCGCGGGGTCGCCGCCCTTTTTCAGGCCGCAAATCCCCAATCCGTGGTTTCATCCGCCCGGCACCATCGAGGCAACGAGCTATTATGGTGTCGAAGCCCATGGCAGGGGCGGTGATTTCCTCCCAGAACTCGCGCAATCTGTCGACTCGTTTTTCGGGCGCATTGCCGGCAATGATGGCGGCGTTGACGGCGCCGATCGAAATGCCGACGACCCAGTCGGGATGAAGCTCGGTCTGGGCCATAGGTGCCGAGCGCCCGCCGCCCTGCAGCAGCAGCACCATGCGATCGAACGGGAGTCGTGCGCGCAGGTTCCGGTTCTTGCTCGCTGCGCGCGATTTCGGGACGGGCCGTCTCTCGGAGAGCGGCGCACCGGAGGCGACATGGTCGCGCGGCGCTGTCGTCGGCAACACCTTCGAGAATGTGCTCTTGTCCACGGCTGAAGGATCCGGTTTTCCCGATGCAAGCAGTGCGTGCCGAGAATGCGATGTCTGCCTTACCCCCGGGAACGGACATCAAGTGTTTATGAGTACATGCCCCAGCTAGTGTCCTTTCGATTCCGAAGTTCGCTCCAGAACGCGCTGCAGGATGTGGCGAACTTCAGAATCGGGACACTACACCTACGGTGCAACAAGTGTGGCGATGTCATGCGTCGCCGCAGCGGAAATTGAGCCTGGCTCTGTTTCTCCCAGCGGCATGTCGATCTCGCAACTCAGTCCCGTCTGGGCAAATTGCAGGCGTATTTCCGCACCTAGCGCCTTTAGCGGCGTCGTACCATGTCTATGTGAAACCGCCAATAGTGAGATCGCCGATGTGAGACCGTCATTGGGGCTGACCCTTCAGGCCGAACCTATTCGGCCTTTCGCGACGACGGCGCCGCGCGACACTCGCGGTGCGCTCGACAGGCGAGCGAAAGAACACTATCGGTTTTGCCCTGCCGCCAGCGCAACAAGGTGAACAAGGGCGGCTAAGATCATCGAAGAATTCTCAAGGGTGGAAGAATCATGCCGAACATGCAATCGCCGCGCCTGCCCGCTTTGTCGGAAGAAACATTCACCGCCGAGCAGCGCGCGCTGGCGGAGTCCATAAAATCCGGCCCGCGCGGTCAGTTCAGGCTCGCCGGCCCATTCGCCGTCTATTTGCATGTGCCGGCTTACGGTGAGCTCGCGCAGAAGCTCGGCGGCCATTTGCGGTTCAAGACGAGCGTGCCGCCGCGGCTGTCGGAGTTCGCCATCCTGGTGACCGCGCAGCATTGGAAAGCGCAATATGAATGGGCCATGCACGCGCCGATGGCCGAAAAGCAAGGCGTCAAGCCGCAAACCATTCGCGACATCCAGGCCGGCCGCGCGCCAAAAACGGCGCCGCGGGATGAGATGGCGATCTATGCCTTCGCAAAAGAGCTTTACGCCAAGCGCCGGGTAAGCACCCCCACCTTCAATCGGGTGCGCAAAATTCTCGGCGACGCCGGCGCCGTCGAACTGGTCGGCATCCTCGGTTACTACGCCCTGGTGTCGATGACGCTCAACACGTTCCGCATGCCGCTACCGCAAGGCATCAAGCCCGCGTTCCGTGAGCCGTAGGGTCAAAACTCACCACAGCGCTCGGGAAAAGCCGTCGATCGCAACGGCGCGAAGCGACCATCGAGTTATGAGTCTCGGCCTAGTCGCAATTGTTTGTTCGTCTCACTGCTTATTCATTTGCATCGATCCGCCGGCGGGGCCTTCCATATGCATGCCGCCGCCTTGCATCATGCCGCCCCCCTGCATCATGTTGCCGCCGTCCTCGGCAGCTCCGGGCGCCGGAGCCCCGATGGCGGCGACGGGGTACTCGACCTCGACCGTGCCGGCATGTTCGAACTTCAATGTCGCTTTGACGGATTGTCCCTGTTCAAGCGCATGCTTGAGGTTGACAAACATGACGTGGTAGCCGCTC
>DASPWC010000394.1:0-4011 GCA_035622055.1 Xanthobacteraceae bacterium
CTTGGCGCCCATCATCATGCCGGTGGGAATGATGAACATGTTGACGACCGAGTGCTCGAAGCCTTGCGCGAAAAAGATAAAGACCGGCATCCAGGCGCAGGCGATCTTGCCGATAACGCTGTTTGTGGTCATCGCCAGCACAATGGCGAGACACACCATCCAATTGCAGAGCATTGCCCTGACGAAGACAGTGACGAGCCCGGCGAATCCGATGGCCGAATAGCCGGTCGTTTTGAGTTCGGCGACTTGCACGATGCGCGCGGCAACGCCCGCCGGTGCAGCAGTGCCCATATTGGTAAGCGCGATCGCAATGAGCGCGCCATAGGCGACGCTGCCGATCAGATTGCCGATGAATACCCAGCCCCAGTTCACGAGGACGGCGGCCGCACTGGTCTCGCGGTTAAGCCACGGCAGCGGCACGAGCGCGAAGCTTCCCGTGACGAGCTCGAGGCCGAGCAGCACGATGCTGATGAGTCCGACGGGAAAGATCAGCGCGCCGACAAGCGGCAGATTGGTCTGCACAGCTCCCGTGAAGGCGAGACTTGTCGCAACGCCGAGGATGGCACCCGATAGCATGCCGCGGATCAGGAGGTCGCGCGGCGACAGTGCAAGCTTACGCCTACCGGCTTCGACCATCGCCAATGCAACATCCGATGGTTTCACATAGTCGACTGCGTCCATTGTTCTTCTCCTGCCCGGTCCCGCTTGAGCTCCTGCTGGAGCTCGCGACATCTGTCAGATCGGAATTCGCAAGACGCGTGCCATGCCGCGAGGCTGCGGCAATGCCATCTTTCTATAATGGTAACAATCGGTTACAGCCAAAGACGCCCGTTGCGCGCGACGGCCGCTTGCCTGTTTGGATCGCAATGTCGCCTTAGATTTGTGCAGTGCACAAAACGTATGCAACCAATAGTCAGGACATTTGTTTAAGGACGGGCCATGGCGTTCGTAATCGCCTGTTCGGCCTGCCGATCTTTGCCATTTGCGCTTGGAAGCACCAGCGATTTGATGACAACGGGCGCCCGACGTGTCGAGTATCGCGCCGATGTAGTCGAACTCCCCGATCAGCCCGCCGACGTCGCCGTCGCCCGCGAGCAAGATGGTATGGCCACGCGCCAAGATCGATTTCAATCCCTTGGCGATGCCTTTGCAAAAATCGTCGAGCCGGCGAAAACTCGCCGAGCCGGCGCAATGACCGGCACATTGCGCAGCGGCAGCGTGCTCAGCGGCGAAACAAAAGTGGTCCTGCCCGACACCCGCATCGTGATGATGGCGTTCTTTTTTGTGTCCTCGCTCGCGTAGGCGGCGGCGAGGGACTCGCCACAGTATCGCGACGCGGCATGACCGCGGCTCGATCGGCGAAATGTCGCTCGATTGCTTAGGCTTTTAGCCTATGTACAATGCGCGATAGGCCATTGCAACGGGCTGCAACCATGCCGATGAACAAACCGCATCTCGAGTTTCACAAGGTCGATTTGAAAAAGGGCTGGGCGACGCCGGCCGGCTATCCGGCCGGCATTGAACAAAAAGTCCTGGCGAGCGATCTCGACGAAGCGCGCAAGATGGGCAGCCGAACCCGTCTGTTGCGGTTTGCGCCCGGCGTCTACACCACCAGCCCGTTCGTCCACGATCATTGGGAGGAGGTTTATCTGGTTTCCGGCGATTTGATTGTCGGTAACGACGACAAGGGCAAAGGCGGCGAGTCATTCCAAGCGCCGACTTATGCGTGCCGGCCGCCCGGCATCTACCATGGTCCGTTCAAATCGGACCACGGCTGCTTGCTCTACGAGATTCACTATTATGACGAGAGCAGAAAATAACTCCCCGCCGTGAAGAGCAAGATGCGGTCGGCGAAAACATTGACGCGCGCGCGAAAAGCGACAAAGCCCGCCATGCGGTCGTACCTCGCGGCGACACGGACCTTTGCGTCCGGCGACGCGACGCCACGGCAGTTTATCGAAAGATCGCTCGAACTCCTGGAAAGCTGGGAACCGCGGGTCGGTGCATTCGTTTGCACCAATCTGCCGGCGGCGCGCAAAGCGGCGGAAGGCGCTACCGAGCGGAACTGTCGCACTGTTGCAACGGCTGGGAGACGCGCTGGTTCTTCCACGCGATGAAAGAACGTGATCTTCTAGTCCCCGCCGAAGCGGAGATCGTGATCGAGGGGTTGATCGACACCGAATTCCTCGAGCCCGAAGCGCCGTTCGGCGAATCCCACGGCTATGTCAATTTGCAGGAATACAATGCCTTCATGAACGTCACGGCGATTACGCGCCGCCGTCATGCCGTGCCGTTCTTATCTCATTCATTAGCAATGTGACGCCGAGCGAATCGAGCGTGATCCGCCGCGTCGCCATGGAACCGCTCTATCTGCATCATTTGCGTTCGGTCCTCGGCGTCAAAGCGGTCAAGCGCATAGCCATGCACGAGCCGCTCACGAGCCTCTACGCCGTCATCGGCATCCAATTTGTGCGCGGCACGCCGGAAACCGAAATCTGGCGGGCTCTAGATGGCGCTTCGACGCTGCATCGCTTCGCCGGCAAATGGATCATCGCGGTCGACGACGATATTGACCCACAAAATGCGGACGCGTTGTTCTGGGCGATGTCGCCGCAGCACGACCTTTTGGTTGTTCCGCACAAACATCCCGGCCATGGTCCGCGCGGCCCGCGCGACGAGGGCGAAACGGCGGCGGTTCTGATTAATGCGACTCTAAAAGGGACTTACGCGCCGGTCGCACTGCCTAAGCGCGAATTAATGGAGCAGGCGAAGCTGATCCGGGAACGGCTCGGCCTGCCGCCGCTCAAGCCGGAAAGTCATCTCGGCTATTGGCCCGCCGAGCTCGAACGCCAGGCTCGCATGGCCGTCGCCAGCGACTATTTCGCGCTGGGCCGCGAAACCGGCAATCAGCGACGCAACGATGTCGCAATGAATGCGCCGGTCGAGCGCGGCGACACGGGCGACGAGGAATAACGCGCCCATCCCCTCGGCGTCGTCATTTTCAGCCCAGCTCTCCGGCGATATGCGCGCGCAGCACGCCTATTCCGCTGATTTCCACTTCGAGCGTATCGCCGGGCTTCATCCACAGCGGCGGCTTGCGGCCATGGCCGACGCCTTCGGGCGTGCCGGTCGCAATGACGTCGCCCCCGGCAAGCGGGGTGAAGTCGGAGCAAAATGCGATGATCTGCGGGATGGAATAGATCAGGAGATCGGTTGTCGCATGCTGGACCCTTTGGCCGTTGAGACGGGTCGTCAGTGTGAGATGGCTCGGATCGGCAATTTCATCGGTCGTGACGATCCACGGTCCGAGCGGCCCGGTTGAAGGAAAATTCTTCCCCGAGGTCACCGAGAACTTCTGATAGTCGCGCACGCTGCCGTCGACGAAACAGGTATAGCCGGCGACGTGGTCCAACGCAGCCTCCGGCTTGATGTGGCGTCCGCCCTTGCCGATGACGAGAGCAAGCTCGCCCTCGAAATCGAAGTCGTCCGAGACCGCGGGCCGGATCATTTCACCGCCGTGACCGACCAGCGTATCGGTGAAGCGGGCGAACATGCTCGGCTGCTTGGGCAATTCGCGGCCCATCTCGGCGACATGCGAACGGTAATTGAGGCCGGCGCAGAGAATCTTTCCCGGCCTCGGGATTGCCGGCAGGAATTTTATTTCGTCGACTTTGCGGTCGGGTGCGGTTTGCTTCGCCACGCGCCGCATGGTCTCGATAGTCCCGGCGGCGAGCGCCGCTCGCAAATCCGGCTGTCCCATCTTGTCGTTTAGCGTGACGATGCCGTCGTCGCGCGCCGCACCGAACCATTCCTTGCCGTCGGCGGCAAAGCTCAAAAGCTTCATGCGCCACTTTCCTCTTGCTGCCGGTGGTATGAATTTGCGGAAAATATTATACGCACGATGCAAGGCATTTGTGCCACACTGAATTTGCCAAATCGGAAGCGGCGCGTAAGCCGTCGGGGGAATAGGCAGCCACGAGGGGATGGGAGAATGGACATCAAGGTCGGTAG
>DASPWC010000395.1:0-5241 GCA_035622055.1 Xanthobacteraceae bacterium
CGACCTCCCCGGAAAATAGGACGTTCTCCGGAGAGACAAATTCGAAGTGAAGCAAAGCCATGATCGTTCTTTCTCTTCTGCTCCGCACTAAGGCAAAATGATTTTAGTTTGAATCGGCATTTTGCTTTAGTTTGTTGTTGGAGCACGATCTTTTCAGAAAAACGGTCCCCACTTTTCAGGATCATGCTCCGATTCCCGGCGAGCGACCGGCTACACCGCCTCGGCGAGTTTTTTGCCCTTTTCGACCGCCTGCTCGATGGTCCCGACCATATAAAACGCAGCTTCGGGAAGGTGATCGTATTTGCCTTCGCATAGGCCCTGGAAACCGCGGATGGTATCGGCAAGTTCGACGAAGACGCCGGGGGAGCCGGTGAAGACTTCGGCGACATGGAATGGCTGTGACAGGAAACGCTCGATCTTGCGGGCGCGCGCCACCGTCAACTTGTCCTCTTCCGACAGTTCGTCCATTCCCAGGATGGCGATGATGTCCTGGAGCGCCTTGTAGCGCTGCAAAATCTGCTGCACGCGCCGTGCCACCTGATAGTGCTCCTCGCCGACAATCATCGGGGAGAGCATGCGTGAGGTCGAATCGAGCGGATCGACCGCCGGGTAAATGCCCTTCTCCGCGATCGAGCGCGACAGCACGGTCGTGGCATCGAGATGCGCGAACGAGGTTGCCGGCGCCGGATCGGTGAGGTCGTCGGCCGGAACGTAGATCGCCTGCACCGATGTGACCGAGCCTTTGGTGGTCGTAGTGATGCGTTCCTGCAGCGCGCCCATGTCGGTCGCGAGCGTCGGCTGGTAGCCGACCGCCGAAGGAATACGGCCGAGCAGCGCCGACACTTCCGAACCGGCTTGCGTAAACCGGAAAATGTTGTCGACGAAGAACAAGACGTCCTGGCCCTGGTCGCGGAAATATTCTGCAACGGTGAGGCCGGTGAGGCCGACCCGGGCGCGCGCACCCGGCGGCTCGTTCATCTGGCCGTAGACCAGCGCACATTTGGAACCTTTGACCGAACCCTCTTTCGGATCCTTGTTGACCTTGGATTCGATCATCTCGTGGTAGAGGTCGTTGCCCTCGCGCGTACGCTCGCCGACGCCGGCGAATACCGAATAGCCGCCGTGCGCTTTGGCGATGTTATTGATCAGCTCCATGATGATGACGGTCTTACCGACGCCGGCGCCGCCGAACAGGCCGATCTTGCCACCCTTCGCATAGGGCGCGAGCAGATCAACCACTTTGATTCCAGTGACCAGGATCGCTGCCTCGGTCGATTGGTCGGTATAGGGCGGTGCGTCCTGATGGATCGCGCGAATCTCCGTGTGGGGAATCTTCCCGGCCTCGTCGACCGGATCGCCGACCACGTTCATGATCCGGCCGAGCGTTCCCTCGCCGACCGGAACGGCGATCGGGCGGCCGGTATCGATGACTTCCTGGCCGCGCACCAGGCCCTCGCTGACATCCATGGCCACGGTGCGCACGGTGTTCTCGCCAAGTTGCTGCGCGACTTCGAGCACGAGGCGATGGCCCTGATTCTTGGTCTCCAGGGCATTGAGAATGGGCGGCAAATGGCCCTCGAAGTGCACATCGACGACAGCGCCGATAACTTGGGTGATATGTCCGATTGGTTCAGCCATCATCGTCCTCTTGCGAATGAATTCACAGCGCTTCGGCGCCTGAGATGATCTCAATCAGTTCCTTGGTGATCATCGCCTGGCGTGTACGGTTATAGGTTAGGGTTTGACGGCGGATCATGTCGCCGGCATTGCGGGTTGCATTATCCATGGCCGACATTTGCGCGCCGTAGAACGAGGCGGCATTTTCCATAAGCGCGCGGAAAATCTGCACAGCGATATTGCGGGGCAACAGTTCGTGAAGGATATCCTCCGCGTCGGGTTCGAATTCGTAGACGGCGCCGCCGAGCGCATTCGCCGATTCCTGCTCGAATACCGGCGGAATGAGCTGTTGCGCGGTCGGAACTTGAGCAATGACGGAGCGGAACCGCGAGTAGAACAGCGTGCAGACGTCGAAACCGAACTTGTCGAACAGCGCGACGACCTTTTCCGCGATGCTTTGGGCATTCTCAAAATGCAGGACGCGCACCGAGCGAAGGTCGACGAGCTCAACGATCTGCTTTGGATATATCCTTCGCAACTGGTCGTAACCCTTGCGGCCGACGCAGAAAAATTTGACCTCCTTGCCCGCGGCCGTCAGGGCGCTGGCGCGTTCACGGGCAAGCCGCACGATCGCGGTATTGAATGGTCCGCACAGGCCGCGTTCGGCGGTGCAGACAAGGAGAAGATGCACATTGTCGCTGCCGGTGCCGCGCAGTAGCCGCGGCGCGGTGTCGACACCCGCGACCGATGCCGCGATATTGCCCAGCACCGCATCCATCCGATTGGCGTAGGGCCGCGCCGCCTCGGCCGCCGCTCGCGCCCGGCGCAGTTTGGACGACGCAACCATTTGCATCGCCCGCGTAATCTTTTGCGTCGCCTTGGTCGAAGCGATTCGGTTGCGCAGGTCCTTAAGCGAAGGCATGGCTGTCGTCCGTCATCCGATCACGCAAAGGTCTTGGCGTATACGTCGATGACGCTCTTGAGTTTGCCAGCCGTCGCATCGTCGAGATCTCGCGACGTGCGAATGGCGTCAAGAATGCCGCTATGCTGATTGCGCAACAGGCCGAGCAGACCGTCCTCGAATGCGCGCACGCGGTCGACTGGCAGCGCATCCAAATAGCCGTTGACTCCGGCGTAGATGACGCAAACTTGTTCTTCCATGCGCAGCGGCGAGAATTGCGGTTGCTTAAGGAGTTCGGTCAACCGCGAGCCGCGGTTAAGGAGCCTCTGGGTGGTGGCGTCAAGGTCGGAACCGAACTGCGCGAAAGCCGCCATTTCGCGGTATTGGGCGAGTTCACCTTTGATGCGCCCGGCGACTTTTTTCATCGCTTTGGTCTGAGCGGCCGAACCGACCCGCGATACCGAAAGGCCGACATTCACCGCCGGCCGAATGCCCTGATAGAACAGGTCGGTTTCCAGAAAGATCTGGCCGTCCGTAATCGAGATGACGTTGGTCGGAATGTAAGCCGACACGTCATTGGCCTGCGTTTCGATCACCGGAAGCGCGGTGAGAGAACCGCTCTTTTTGTCGTCGTTCATCTTCGCCGCGCGTTCCAGAAGCCGCGAATGCAGATAAAAGACGTCGCCCGGATAGGCCTCGCGACCGGGCGGCCGGCGCAGCAAAAGCGACATCTGACGATACGCAACGGCCTGCTTGGAAAGGTCGTCGTAGATGATGACCGCATGCATGCCGTTGTCGCGGAAATACTCGCCCATGGTGCAGCCGGAGAACGGCGCCAGATACTGCATCGGCGCCGGATCGGATGCCGTCGCCGCTACCACAATCGAGTAATCGAGCGCGCCGTTCTCCTCCAAGACTTTGACGAATTGCGCGACGGTGGAACGCTTCTGTCCCACCGCGACGTAAATGCAATAAAGCTTGATCTTCTCGTCGCCGGACGCATTGAGCGATTTCTGGTTGAGGATCGTATCGAGCGCGATTGCGGTCTTACCGGTCTGACGGTCGCCGATAATCAATTCGCGCTGACCGCGGCCAATCGGGATGAGCGCGTCGATGGCCTTCAACCCTGTCGCCATCGGCTCATGCACCGACCTGCGCGGAATGATGCCGGGCGCCTTGATGTCGACGCGCGCGCGCGTGCTGGTCTGGATCGGACCCTTGCCGTCGATTGGATCGCCGAGCGCGTCGACGACGCGCCCGAGCATGGCCTTGCCCACCGGAACTTCAACGATTGAGCGGGTGCGCTTGACCGTCTGGCCTTCCTCGATTTCGCGGTCGCTGCCGAAGATCACGATGCCGACGTTGTCGGTTTCGAGATTGAGTGCCATGCCGCGCACTCCGCTCTCGAATTCGACCATCTCGCCGGCCTGCACATTGTCGAGCCCATAGGCGTGGGCGATGCCGTCACCGACCGACAAGACTTGCCCGACCTCGGAAACCTCGGCCTCCTGGCCGAAATTCTTGATCTGCTCTTTGAGGATTGCGGAAATTTCCGCGGCGCGGATGTCCATTAGCGAGCCTCTTTCATCGCATGCTTGATGGCATTGAGTTTGGTGCGCAGCGACGTGTCGATCATTCGGCTGCCGAGCTTGACGACAAGCCCTCCGATAATGGCCGGATCGATTTTGATATCGAGATCCACGTCTTTGCCGCTGACGACCTTGAGCGCGGCGCGCAGCGCCTGACTATGTTCGTCCTTGAGCTGTTCGGCCACCGTCACCGCGGCGGTCATCTCGCCCTTGTGCTGGGCGACCAGCTCGCGGAACGCCTTGATCATGTCACGCACCGCGAACAAGCGGCGGTTTGACGTCACGAGCTTGAGAAAATTGGCTGTAAGGCCCGCGATGCCGGCCCGTTCGAGCACCGCGGACAGGGCCTGCAGCTGCTCATGGGCGGAGAATACTGGGCTGCGCACGAGCCGGGCGAGATCGGTGCTTTGTGCAACGAGCGCGTCGAAACGATCGAGTTCGCTTTTCACCACGTCGACCACATCGGCCTCGCGCGCGAGATCGAACAACGCCTTCGCGTAGCGGCTCGCCACGCCGGATCCAATATGTTCTTCGGCTGCCAAGATTCGTGCTCGCTGTTCTTGCTCGCTGCGCGTGACGGTCTGCGTTCTTCTGGAGCCTTTCCGCAAGACCCGCAACCGGCGCGCATGAACGGCACAAGTTATTGGGACTTAAGCGGAATTTAAACGAACTTGAATTTACCCAGCCTAGCCTGCGCCATACCCGGCGAAATCGCCGCGTTGCTAACATGAAGCGAAATAGGGCGCAACAATACGGGCCAGCGAAATGAGCCAACGGCGCGCCAATGAGCGGCTCGGGCGCGTGCAGAGCCCAAAGCACCGACATGGCACCGAGCCAAGATTTCGGGATCAAGACATCGGCAAGGTGTCCTGCTATCACCGCCCGCGGAAAGGCATCAGTCGCAATGGCACAACATTCTGTAAAATCCCGTTCTGTGAAAGCCGCTTCTACAAAATCTCGTTCGGCCAAATCCGCGGCGCGCAAGCCGTCATCATCGCCAATGCTGCCGTCGGATCGCATCGCCTATTCGCCCATCGCCGACCGACCGCCCCTTAACTTGCCGAATGGCGCCCGCATGGCGGTTTGGGTCATCGTCAATGTCGAGGAATGGGATGCGACGCAACCGATGCCTCG
>DASPWC010000396.1:0-5971 GCA_035622055.1 Xanthobacteraceae bacterium
CCGGAGTAACGGCGATCGAGGCGATCACGGCGTCACCGTGATTGTCGGCGAGCGCGTCGAGCAACAGGTCGAAGCGGCGGGCCTGCATGGTGCAGGAGGTTTTGATTTCGTCGCAAAGCTGCCGCGCAAGATCGACGTTGAATCCCATCGGATTGCCGTCCGCGCCGGCATAGTTGAACGGCGGATAATCGGTCTCGGTGAGAAAGCGGATCGATTGGATGCGTGAAAGATCCGGCCGCTCCGGCCGCCGGCGCGGGTCCCAGAAACCCGGGACACCAACCCCTTTCGGCACTACGGCGCCGTCCTGCGGCCATGCCGGGCGCGCAGCGCCAAAGGCGGCGAGCGCGACGCAGATTAGCGCCGCCAGCGCCGACGGCGGCATCAGCTGCAGCGGGCGGCGGCGGCGAACGGTCATTCCCGGATAAATCCCTTTGTTGAACGACGGGGAGAGGACGCCCATTCGGACAGCGTAATTGAGCCGTCAAAAATAACGGCGGAGATCGGCGGCTTCCGCTTCGGGCGGCCGGCTGAGGTTGAACGGCGCGACGAAGCGTCCATCCTTATCCATCAGATAAACAACGGCGGTATGGTCCATGGTGTAGTCGCCGTTCTCAAGCGGCACTTTTTTGGCATAGACCCGGTAGGCCTTGGCGGCGGCGTTGATCGACGTTTGATCGCCGGTAAGGCCGCGTAAATGAGGATCGAAGTTCGACAGATAGTCCTTCATCACAGCCGGCGTATCACGCTCCGGGTCGACCGTAATAAATAGCGCGCCTGTGCGATCGGCGTCGGGTCCGAGCGCGCGCATGAGCTGCGACATTTCGAACAAGGTCGTCGGGCAAATATCGGGGCAGTGCGTGAACCCGAAGAAGACCAGGAACGGACGTCCCTTCATGTCCGCGTCGCTGACCGGCTTTCCGTTCTGATCTTCGAGACTGAATGGGCCGCCGACGGCGGCGGCAGCCGGCCCGATCGGGGAGGGAGCGCGGCCGGTGACGAACATGATGGCGCCGAAGAACAAGAACAGCCCGCCGAGAAACGCGGCAAGCAACAGCGAGATACGGGACGCGTTTGCACTCACTCTTCGTTCCCCATCAGCCAAAGCACGCCGAAAAACCGGCGCGTATCGTCTCGAAAAACACGGTTGTTCCGTAGTGCGCCCAAAGCAGCATCGTGCCGGCGAGCGCTGCCGCGATAAACGCGCCCGTTGCGACTAACGGCGCGGATAGGCGCGGTCGTGCTAGGATTTCAGGCATCGTTGCGAGCCGGCAGTGCGGTCATGACAAGCTGTCCCGGTTGCCCGGTAGATAGGCTGGAATCCGTCCGCCGACAACGGCGAAAAGCACCGCCGGCCGGGGCGGTGGCCCGCTGTTTGCGCGCCAAACGTACGCCTACTTACAGGTAGGATAGAGCTCGCTCAGCTCACGGCCGCGCAGCATGATGAGCTGCGGCCGCAGTCCGCCGTGATTGTTAATCCAAGAGCGAATTTCTGGCGGATAAAGCCGCATCACCAGTTCGCTACCCTGCCTGGTGGGCACCAGCGTACGCGAAGCGTCGTCGTAATAGGACGCGGCATGGAAGCCCAGCGCCGCGCGATGGGTGACACAGACGCGGTCTTTCGGAACAATCCCGGTGAGCAAGGTGCAGGCCGAGAGGCACGGCCCGTCAATGATCACATTCTGACCGGAAGCACGGACTTGACGAAATTTCTGGATGTAGGAGGCGACCTCTCCTCCCGGGTCGCTGACGATTCGGATGTCAGCCTGAGCGACGCACGTCATGACGACCGACGCCACAGCGCCGGCCAATATAGCCTGCCATTTCATGGGACACCCTCTCCCCGCTCGACCGCATGCGGTATCATTCGGCATTGTGGCAAGAGTTCGAGGATAAGCGGTCTTTAAATGATCATTCCGCGGTGGGCATCACGGCGGGAAAGGATGCTATAAGACCGGCCGCGAGGCACAATTTCCGTTAATGTTCCATCTCCTCCAGCGAACCAGTCGGTGAGTCACCCAATGGATACGTCGGTTGCACGCAAGACGAATGTTTCCGATTTCCCAACGGCCTATTACCTGCTCGAAGGCCTCAACGAGATCGGTGTCGATTACTTGTTCTGTAATTTTGGAACCGACCACGCACCGATCATCGACGAGATGGCGCACCGCCGTAAACGCGGCGAGCCGATGCCGGGTGTCGTTCGCTGCCCGCACGAAAACACGGCGGCGCATATGGCGGCCGGCTACGCGCTCGTTACCGGGCGCGGCCAAGGAGTGCTGGTCCATGTCGACGTTGGCACCGCAAATACCGCAAACGGCATGCATAATCTCTTCCGCAGCCGCTTGCCGGTGCTGCTGATGGCGGGCAAGGCGCCCTATACGGTCAACGACGAGCTTCTCGGCTCGCGCGACACCTATGTGCATTTCGTCCAGGAACCTTTCGACCAAGCAAGCCTGGTGCGGCCATACCTGAAATGGGAATGGACATTGCCGTCAGGCGTCGTCGTTAAGGAGGCGCTGCGCCGCGCTCATTCGATCATGCAAAGCGAGCCCCGCGGGCCGGTTTATCTCATGATGCAGCGTGAAACGCTGACGCAGCACTGGAACGCAGACGAAATTCGGCGCTATGCCGCCGATCAATTCGCCGCCACTTCCAGCGGCTCGGCCGATCCCAAGCTCATCGCAGCGCTCGCCGACCGGCTCCTCGAGGCCGAACATCCGATCCTTATCACCGGCTATGCCGGCCGCAACGAACATGCCTCGCGAGCGATCGATGCACTGGCGCAATTCGCCGGCATCGGGGTATACGAAGCGAACGTGACCAACAATATCTCGCACGAAAGTCCGTGTTTCGTGGGTTTCTCGGCAGACGACGCGGTGCGGGAGGCGGATGTCGGACTGCTCGTCGACGTCGACGTGCCGTGGTTTCCGAGCGATGTGCAGCCGAAGGAAAATGCGTTCTGGGCGCATATCGACATCGATACGCTCAAGCCGGGTTCGCCGATGTGGACTTTCCCCGGCAATATGCGCATGCAAGGCGATAGCGGGCGCATTCTCGATCAGCTGCTGGAGGAACTGAAGGCCAAGGCGACGCCGCGCTTTGCGGAGGCAGCGGCAGAGCGGCTTAAGCGCATCAAAGCGGCCCGCAACAAGCGCATCGCGCGCGCCGCGGAGCTCGCCGCGGACAAGGGCGAGCCGGGCGCGATCAATCCGCATTACCTCGCGGCGGAACTCGCCAAGCTGCTCGACGACGAAGACATGATCTTCAACGAAAGCGTAACCAATGCGCCGGCGGTGCTCCTGCAGATACCGCGCCGGGTTCCCAACACGACGATTCGCGCCGGCGGCGGCGGCCTGGGCTGGTCGGGCGGCACCGCGCTTGGCTCCAAGCTCGCTGCGCCCAACCGGCTCGCAGTGCAGATCTGCGGCGACGGCAGCTTCTATTTCGGCAATCCGAGTTCCGTTTTTGCCGTTGCTCAGCAATACAAATTGCCGATCCTTACTGTCGTTATGGACAATACCGGCTGGAAGGCCGTGAAAGAGTCGACGCTGCGCGTGTTTCCGAACGGTGAAGCCAAATCCGCCGGCGCCTTCGAGGCGAACCTGGCGCCCGATGTTCATTTCGCCAAAGTCGGCGAAGCGTTCGGCGCCTATGCCGAAGAGGTGAGCGATCCCGCCGACGTGCCCACGGCGCTCGCGCGCTGCGTCAAGGAAGTCCGCGGCGGACGCGCCGCGCTGCTGCACGCGCGCATTACCCGTCTTTAGAGTTTTTGATAGGGCATGATCTCTTCGAAAAACCGCCCCCCCGAAACGGGGAAAACGAGCGCGGTGCGTGGCGCGGGCAGTCAGGGGCTGGCGTGATTGATGAATTTTTCCGGCGGCGCCTCGCCCCATTGCGACACCAGCGCGTCTTCCGCGGGAACCAAGTTTGAACCGTTGGCGAGATTGAGCCGGTCGCTGTCGGCCCAATGCTCGTGGATGTGGCCCCAGGGGTCGGCCCAGTAGTCGTAAACCTGGCTGCCGAGCACGTGCCGGCCGATGCCCCACATATGCTCGTATTTGCGGAACCGCTTGAGGTAGTCGTGACCCATGCAGACATCGTCGATGTCGGGCACCTCAAACGAGAGGTGATTGAGTCCGGTCTTCTCGTGGACCAGGCAGAAGAAAACATGGTGATCGACGTAACGGTCGCCGCGATCGCAACGATTGAACGAGCCGATGACGTTGTTCTTGTCCTCGACATAGACGTCGTCGGAGCAAACAAACCCGAGCGTGTCGCGGAACCAATCGACCGTTTCGCGAAAGCGCGGCGTCATCAGCACACCGTGGCCGATGCGCTTGACGTGGGCCGGGCCTTTCGGCAGCCGCATCAATTCGCCGGCGCGCAATAGCGGCGATTCGCCGGAGTTGAGCTTCTGCCGCTTGACCGGAATCTCCGTCGCCGGCGCGATGCCGCAGACGACCTCGATTTGATAGCCGTTTGGCTCCTTCAACCGCACGCGCTTACCGCCGCCGGGCTCGTCGATGTTTTCGACGCCCGAGGCGCCCGGCGCCTTGGTCAGGCGTTTGAGGTCGTCCTCGCTTTCGACGTAATAGGCGAGCCCGACAAATTTCGGATCGCCCTTTTCGGTGACGTGGATGTGATGGCTGGGATCGGTACCGCGCATATAGAGCGAACTCGCCGTCCGCTCGCTACGATGCATGCCGAACCGGGTGAGGAATTCCTCCATGATGTCGAGATCGGGCGCTCTCAGGCGCCCATAGGCAATATCCGTCACCTTGACCCAGGCCATTTCCTTCTCCCTCACGCAGCGAATTTGGCGCGCGACAACGATCGCGCGCCGGCGGCACTGTGCCACGATCGAGGGAGCCTCGGCAACGCTCGGAGCTACGCGTGGTAGTCCGCCGCGACTGTCGCGTCGGCATGCCTGCTGCCGATGGCGTTGAACACCGGCGTCAGCACGATGGCGACGATCAGATTGAGCACCACGGTGTAGAGCGCGGTGTAGCCGGGGAACGTAAAGCCGCCGATCGCGAGCGGGAAGTTCGGCGTCAGGTTGGCCGCGACGAACATCCACGTGCCGGCGAAAGTGCCGACCGCCCACCCGACGAGGAGCGCCCAGTCGTTGAACCAGCGCGTATAAACCCCGAGCAGCACCGAAGGCAGCGTCTGGATGATCAGGATACCGCCGAGAAGCTGCATGTAGATGGCATATTGCGAGGGCACGAAGACGATGAAGACTAGCGCGCCGAACTTGACGATCAGCGACACCCACTTCGCCATCTGCGCTTCCTCCTTGTCGGTCGGATTTTTATTGACGAATTCGCGATGGATGTTGCGTGTGTAAAGGTTCGCCGCCGCGATCGACATGATCGCCGCCGGCACCAGCGCGCCGATGCCTACGGCGGCGAAGGCGATACCGACGAACCATGACGGGAAACTGTGCAGGAACAGCGCCGGCACCGCGAAATTATTGCCGAACTGTTTGAAGCCCGGCGCGAATTCGGGAAGGCTGGCGACGCCGGCGGCAATCGCGAAGAAGCCGACCAGCGCCAACAGTCCGAGCATGAACGAGTAGCCCGGCAGCATGGCGGCGTTGCGCCGGATGGCGTGGCCGCTGGAGGCGCTGAGAATGCCCGTCATCGAGTGCGGATAAAGGAAGAGCGCCAGCGCCGATCCGAGCGCCAATGTGGCGTAGATGCCGTAGGCGCCGGTGGTATGGGCGCCGGGCGTCGCCAACAAGAGCTTGGCCGGAGGCACGGCGGAAAAGATTTTGGCGAAGCCCCCAAGCTGGATCGGCACGATGATTATCGCGGCGAAGGCGGTGATATAGATCAGGATATCCTTGACGATCGCGATCGAGGCGGGCGCGCGTAGTCCGCTGGAATAGGTGAAGGCCGCAAGGATGACGAAGGCGATCACGAGCGGCAGATCGCCGGAATAGCCCGAGCCGGACACCCCCATCGCGCCG
>DASPWC010000397.1:0-2953 GCA_035622055.1 Xanthobacteraceae bacterium
GGCCGATATGGCTTCGACAGCTTTTTATCTAGCCCGCGGTGCGACGCGCGCAGCCACCCTTGACCGACGGGCGCATGCGGATCGATCGCGCCTTGAAATACCACTTCCTTCACGTCGGGTGAGAACACACGCAGCACCACGAAAATATCGGCATCTCGTGTCGACGACGAGACAAAGAGCTTGACCGCCGAAGGCCCGGTGATCTCGGTTTCCCGATCGAGCGGCGCGGTCAGAAACGAGACGCCGTCGCCCATGGCCTCGAATTTGATCGCCGATTTTTTCTTCGCCGGCCTACCCGAAAGGCTGTACCCGGCGGGATCGAGATAAAAGCGCGTCCACTTCGTGCGCTTTAACGGCCATTCGTTTTCCGCACGCTCGACAAAACGATCGATATGGCGAACCTGCAATTGCACGGGCGATTGCTTGTTCCACGAGTTTTTCTTGCCGTGCAAAAAGTAATCGAAGAACCGCAGCTGCAAATTCCGCCCGTAGTCGGTGTAAAAATGCGTCCAGTGCTCGATACCGTGCACTTCGAGCCACTTTTGATTCGACGCGGCGCGCACGAAGCCTTCGAAATTGCCCCGCGGATGCAGCGGCTGGCCGCCCCAATTGGCGGCCGACAGAAACGGTACCTTAACCTTGGCCCAGATTGGTGAGCGAGCCCGGTGGTAATCGTCATCCAGCGGATGCGCGACAATATCGGCGCCGAAATCGCCGCGATTTTTCGCTAGCTCCTGCTCCGGCAGGAATTCCGGCCCGCAAACGAGTCCGCCATGCACACGGCTGCGTTTGCCGCGCTCGCCCGAGCCGTATTGCACGGTCTTGACCTGCATGTCGTACCAGTTTTCCCAAAACGTGCAGAGGATGCCGCCATGATGCGTCATATCGCGGTACCAATCGGCGGCCCCTTCCCAAATACACATGGCCGCGAGATGCGGCGGCTGCAGGCTCGCGACATGCCATTGATTGATGCCGTAATAGGAAATGCCGTTGAGCCCAACCTTGCCGTTCGACCAAGGCTGCGCGGCCGCCCATTCAATGCAGTCGTAAAAATCCTTGGTTTCCCGCGGTGAAAAATGATCGATAAATCCGGGCGAACATCCACAGCCGCGCGAGTCGACGCGCACGCAAGCGTAGTCGTGGGGCACCCACTTCTCCGGGTCCACGACTTCCCAGCTCTGATAGAGATTGCTGGACCCGGCGGTAACATCCGGATGTTTTTCCGCCATGCGTTGCCATGCGCTCGGATAGCCGTCCTGAAAGGCGAGACCCTTCGCGTAGGGTCCGTAGCTGAGGATCACCGGAAAGCGGCCTTCGGCGAGCGGACGAAAAATGTCGGCACGAAGCACCAGACCATCGTCCGTCGTGATCGGCACATCCCAATCGATCCGCATGCCGTCGCGGGTCTCGCTGCGCTGACTTAGCGCGTTGCGGTCAACCGCGGCCGCCGCCATGCGAGCTCCACCTTCAAGAGATGACATGGAACTTCCCCCTGTCCCGCCGCTTTCGAATCCGGGCGCAGCGAACCGGCAACCTGCAAAGCCCGTGAATTTAAAGCCTATGGATTTGGACACAGGAGTTTATAGACGACGCGGCGATCCTCGCAACGGCACTCTACGCGGACGGCCGGCAACGGCGGTCAAGCCGCCGGCTTCGCGCGCCGTTTGCCCCGTTTGACGCCGGCCATGTTTTCGAGCACGGCGCAAACGGCGGCGGTGTCCTCGGCCGCGTGGCCGCTCTTGAGCGCCTTTGCGTAGATCGCCTTGCTGGCATCGAACATCGGTGTCGGTACGGAGATCTTGCGCGCGTAGCTGCCGATCACATCCATGTCCTTCTGCCACACGGATATCTTCATGGTGGGATCGCCGTAGTCGTTTCGCACCATCATCGGCGCCCGCAACTCGAACACGCGCGAATTGCCGGCGCCGGTTTTGATCAGCTCGAAGATGAGCTGCGGCGGCAGTCCGGCCTTCATGCCCAGCACCATGGCTTCCGCACTTGCCACATTGTGGATGGCGACCAGAAGGTTGGCGACGTATTTCATGCGGCTGCCGTTGCCGAAACCGCCAACGTCGTAAAGGGCGCGCGTGAAGCCCGCGAACAACGGTCGCAATTTCTTGATCTCATTGCGCTCGCCGGAAGCGTAGACAACGAGATCCTTGACCTTGGCCTGTGCGCCAGTGCCGCTGACCGGGCAATCGAGCATCACATGTGCGGCCTTGCGCAACACGGCTTCGGCCTTGGTTTTGTCCTCCAGCGCGAAGGTCGACATTTCCACAACGACCCGACGCGGCTCACCCGCTTTGACGATGGCTGCAGCTGTCTCCGCGAGCGCGGACGGTTTGGGCAAGCTCGTGATGATCGTCCTGGCTTGGTGTACCACATCGGCCGCATCGGCCGCGATTTGCCCGCCGAGTTTCGCAAGCGCCCGGCGGCGCGCCGGCGCGACGTCGTAGCCGATAACGCGCCAGCCGGCGGCGATGAGATTTTGCGCAAACGCGCCTCCCATGATGCCGAGCCCAATAATACCGACGACACCCTTGTGTTGGACTTTGTTTTTGTTTTGCCGAGCCATCCCATTCTCACTTTCGGTTTTGCATCGATTGACGCTATCGCACTCGCCCGCAAGACGCGCAAGCGTCTTCATCGATCGGACAACCGATGCTAGGCCGCTCAATCGGCGAGGTCTTGGGACGTGGACTCGTAGGGCACATTTCCGCAACGGATGTGCCGTCGAGCGTGGGAGGTTAAGTTGCGGCTTAACTGCCGCCGCCTTTGACCGTTGAACGGAAAAACCGAAAACCGCTAATGACCGCCTGCGACACAGACCGCGACCAACGGCGTATCGGGCGGACCGCACGAAGCGCTTCTTTCTTTTGAGAACAACGCCGGGCTTCTGCTAGGCCCGCAATAGGCCGTAACCAGCACTTCATTCTCGCGGCACTCGACTGTG
>DASPWC010000398.1:0-2369 GCA_035622055.1 Xanthobacteraceae bacterium
GCGCGCCGCGGCGATGGTGCGCGAGGAACGGGCGCTGCGCGCCACCATCGTCGCGCCGAGGAGGCTCATGACCAGCGGCAGCTCGAAGGCCGGATCGTTGTGGCAAAGATTGCCGCCGATGGTGCCGCGGTTGCGGATCGAGTGATTGGCGACGTGCTGGTACGCCTCGATGACGATTGGGCAACTCGCCGCCACGACTGGCGAGCGCAGCACGGTGTTATGGGTGGTCAGCGCGCCGATCCGCAACTGGCCGAACTCCTCGACGATATATTGAAGCTCCGTGAGCCGGCTCACATCGATCAAGCGGCCGGGTGCGATCAGCCGCACATTGAGCATCGGGACGAGGCTGTGGCCACCGGCAAGCAGTTTTGCCTTGCCGCCATGCTTCGACAAAGCCTCGAGCGCGCCGCGAAGATCGTGCGGCCGCTCGTACTCGAATATGGGAGGCTTCATCGGCCTTTCCCTCCCCAAATCGGACTGCGGCGCGTGACCGCGCTTCATCCGTTCCCGGCGATTGTTTCCGATCGACCAAGGACTGGCAAGCGTGGGCGACTGGCCGTAGCGAGGGCTGCGCAAATCGAAGGACGGCACGATGGCGGCGGTCGCCGCGACCAAACGTTGGGCCCGCCGAGTGATGGTTGAGCGGTGCAGTCGCTTGTGGTCCAGTCGCGCGGCGCGATCTTTGGGTCGCCTGCGATCGAGGAGAAAGCCAATGCCGTTCTCGCTGCCGGAGCTGCCTTACGCCTACGATGCGCTCAGCCCCTACATGTCGCGGGAGACGCTCGAGTTTCACCACGACAAGCATCACCTCGCCTATGTGAACAACGGCAACGCTCTGATGAAAGGCTCCGAGTTTGAGGGCAAACCGATCGAGGACGTGGTCAAGAGCTCATTCTTCGCCAATCCGGCGCTGTTCAACAATGCCGGGCAGCACTACAACCACATTCATTTCTGGAAATGGATGAAGCCGGGCGGCGGCGGCCGCATGCCCGGCGTCCTGGAAAAGAAGATCGTCGCCGATCTCGGCTCGGTCGAGAAGATGAAGGAGGATTTCGTCCAGGCCGGCACGACCCAGTTCGGCTCCGGGTGGTGCTGGCTCGCGCTCAAATACGGCCGCATCGAAGTGACGAAGACCGCAAACGGCGAGAGCCCGCTGGTGCATGGGGCGCGGCCGATCCTCGGTTGCGACGTCTGGGAGCACGCCTACTATATCGACTATCGCAACCGGCGCGCCGACTACCTGAAGGCGTTCGTCGACAATTTGGTCAACTGGGAATACGTTGCCGAGATGTTCGCGGCGGCGAGCAAATACCCAGCGTAGCCCTTACCCTGCTGTCCCGGATCTCGCTTCGCCGATCCGGGCTACGCGGCGCCCCACGCTCGCGACAGACTTATTCCTCGTCGTCGCCGGTATCGGTGTCCGGCTCCGGTTGGCTTTCCGGCGGCGTCAATCCTTCGAGGCCCTTGAGCAGCTCTTCCTCGCTCATCCGGTCGGTGGTGACCTCGGTGTCGTCGGCATCGACGCCGGTTCCCGGGGCGCCGATCAGTGGCACGCCTTCGGGCTCGGGCTCGTCGACCTCGACATATTTCTGCAGCGAGTGGACGAGTTCCTCCTTGAGGTCCTCAGGAGAGACCGCCTTCTCGGCGATCTCGCGCAGGGCCACCACCGGATTCTTGTCGTTGTCGCGCTCGACCGCGATCTGGCCGCCGGAGGAGATCATACGCGCCCGATGGCTCGCCAGCAGCACGAGATCGAACCGGTTCTCGACCTTGTCGATGCAGTCTTCAACGGTAACACGGGCCATGGCGGCGCTCCTGGCGCGGCGGCGTTGTTCCCCGCGCGGGCGTTAGGTATCGCCGTTAACCCCCAAGCGCAAGAGCGTTCCGCACCGGAAGGCCCTCGAATCTGTCAGATTTTTTAATTGGCGGCGGCGGCCGGCTCTGTTACCCAAAAAATCAGGGAACCCGGCCAGGCCCGTGCGATTTTCCGTTCGGCGCGACGGCGTGCCGCAGTGCTTGCGCGGGGCTCCTCGCGGCATATGGCTTCCGCACGGTCGTTATGCACTTATGCACAATGTATGCGTCATGGCGCTGGTGCCGTGCTATTGCCAATCCGAGAATAGTTCGCCTGTTGAAGCATTCCTGGTGGCGGTAAAGCAGTTTTAGGAACAACGCCGGAAACGCCGAGCCATTCCTGGCCGATCCGGTTTCAAGACCAGACACATCGTGAGAGACGCCCATGTCGGCACAGATCGAGAAAATCGCGCTATTCATTGACGGCGCCAACCTTTACGCCACGGCAAAATCGCTCGGCTTCGATATCGACTACAAACGCCTGCTGCGCGAGTTCCAGAACCGCGGCTATCTGG
>DASPWC010000399.1:0-3016 GCA_035622055.1 Xanthobacteraceae bacterium
GCGTGATCAACAGCCCGCAGAGGATGACGCCGGCGGCGCCGGTCTGCTTTGCGAACAAAAGCCCGAATATCGCGATGCCGGCCGCCGCCCAGGCGATCTGCCATTTGCGTTCGAAGTGATCCGCAAAGAACACGCCGATCAACGGGCCGATCGGCGCGGCCACCGCGATAATGAAAGTATAGGTGAGCGACTTTGTGACTTCGACACCCTGCGAAATGAGCAATGTCGGAACCCAGCTCATGAAACCGTAATAACCGACGGTCTGAAAAAGATTGTAGATCACCAGCATGATGGTGCGGCCGTGATAGGTTGGGCTCCACATTTCCCACCAGGCGCCGGTCGTGCGCTCGGTTTCGCCCACGAGTGGTTCGGGAGGCGGAAGTTCGGCTCCGTCGGCGCGGATACGGCGCTCCAGGTCGCCGACGATGCGGTCTGCTTCCGCGAATCTGCCGTGGTGGTCGAGCCAGCGCGGGGATTCGGGCAAACTTCTGCGGATCCACCAGATCACGAAGGCGCCGACCGAACCGATGATCACGACCCAGCGCCAGCCGTCGATGCCGAAAATGGTCCGCGGCACCAGCTGCCAAGCTAGGAACGCCACCACCGGCACCGCCGTGAACATGACGAACTGGTTGTAGGCGAAAGCGGGACCGCGCTGGCCTTTCGGAACGAGTTCCGACACGTAGGCGTCGACGTTGACCAGTTCGACGCCGAGCCCGACGCTCGCGATCAGCCGCCAGAGGTCGATGCTTTCCGGCGTATTTTGAAACGCCATGACGAACGCGCCGATCGAGTACCACAGCAGCGCGAAAGTGAAGATCGAACGCCGTCCGAACCGGTCGGAGAGCCAGCTGAAAGCCAGCGTGCCGATAAACAGGCCCAGGAACAGCGCGGCGACGAAACTGGCGAAGCCGTTCAGGTCGAACAATCCCTGCGTCGTCGGTGTGAACAGGCCGCTCTTGAATAGGCCGATCGCGATATAGGCAGTGAAGAACAGGTCGTAGAACTCGAACCAGCCACCGAGCGACAGGAGCGTCACCAATCGTCGCGTGTGGCGCGACGGCGGCAACCGGTCGAGGCGCGCCGCGATGGTGACCGCCGCGTGCGATGTCATTGTTTCCCCTCAGGGTCAAAACTCACAAACAAAAGCTTTTGGGAACAGCCGTGGCGAGCGACGGCGCGAAGCGATCACCAAGGTTATGAGTCTTGACCCCACGACATGATCCGGAAAGATCACGCCCATTCGCCCTCCGGCGGCCGATAGTATACGACCTTGGCGTCAAGTCAGCCCATTTGATGGTCACGCCATGGATGTGTTCGAAGCCGTCGATTCCCGTATCTCCTGCCGCCGGTTTCTCGACAAGCCGGTCGCTCCCGACATCGTGCGCGAACTGATCGCGCGCGCCGCGCGCGCCGCGTCCGGCGGCAATCTGCAGCCCTGGTACGTTTATGCGCTTGCCGGAACGGCGCTTGCCGAGATCAAGCGGCAGGCCGCGCTCGCCATCGCCGGCCGCGATCCGCGCCACGAGGAGGCTGAATATCCGATCTACCCGAAGACGATGTGGGAACCCTACAAATCGCGCCGCGAGCATCACGGCGTCCAGCTCTACGGCGCGCTCAAGATCGATCGCAACGACGCCGCTGCGCGGCTCGATCAGTACAAGCGCAACTTCGAGTTCTTCAACGCGCCGGTGGCGCTCTTTATCGCCATCGACCGCAAGCTCGGGTCCGGCCAGTGGGCCGACCTCGGCGGCTACATCCACGCCTTGATGTATCTGGCGCGCGGCTACGGCCTCGACACCTGCGCGCAGGAATCCTGGGGGCGTCTCTATCGCATCGTCGGTCCGTTCGTGAAAATCCCGCCACAACAGATGCTGTTCTGCACGGTCGCCATCGGCTACGGCGACCGCAGCCATCCCGCCAACAGCTTCCGCTCGCCACGCGCGGGCCTCGCCGAGTTTTGCACATTCATCGGCTTCGCGTGAAGGACGCATTTGCGTTCCGTTATGTCTTCGCCGCTGCGGCGCTTTTTCCGGGATTGCATAAATCGCGCGGCATGCATTGCCGCGCCGCGCGCTCCGGCCCGCCGATATTGGCTGGGGTGCCGGCGAGAACATCCTGTCGCGCCCGCCACTGCACGCTCTGCGGTATGCGATCGAGCGCCGCCGCGAGGCATGCGTGAACATCGCCGCGGCACGTCGCGCTACGCCGGCAGAGCTTGCGGCGGCAGCTCCGCCAGAAATCGAAAGCTTCGCAGTACCGCTTCTCCTGCAAGGCGCTCTCGGCCGCAAAGCGCGCGGCATAATCCGCCCGCGCCGGTTTTTCTTTCGCTGCTGTTTTGCTCATGCGGGTCCTTTGTTTGTTATCTCCATTTCTTTAGCTCCGCTATCTCGTTACGCACACGCGTCATTGCGACGAGCACTAGCGAACGAAGCAATCCGGCCAAATCATGGCCTGGGTCCCCACTTTCGCGGGGACGAGCGGAGCTTGGATTTTCCCACTCATTCCCGCGTACGCGGGAATCCAGCCAGCGCCGCTACGGCTGCGATCGCTTATCGCCGCGCCTTCGCCGGCGACGGAGAGACTCACATTCGCCGTCGGCCGGTATTCTCAATTCTCCGCATGAATTTTGCCAGCGGCAGCCATATAATATGTGTGAAGCCCGTGCCACGGCCGGGCAGGCGCAAATTGCCGAGGACACACCATGAACCTCAACGCGCTCGGCTATGTCGGTATCAGCGCCCGCACTATCGACGACTGGGTGAATTTCGGCACGCGCTTTCTCGGCATGCAACTTGTCGACAGAAGCCGCGGCACGCTCGCGCTGCGCATGGACGACCGCAAGCAGCGGATGATCGTCCACAGCGGCGAGAGCGAAGGGCCGTCGTTCTACGGCTGGGAGGTCGCCGACGGTGCGGCGCTCGACACGCTTGCGGCGCATCTGGAGAAATCGGGCGTCAAAATCGCGCGCGGCTCGCGCGCGCTCGCCGACGAGCGGCACGTCGAGGACCTGATC
>DASPWC010000400.1:0-12034 GCA_035622055.1 Xanthobacteraceae bacterium
GTTGTCGACATCCTCTATGGCGTTTTGCAGTTGAAAGCGCAGGCTCCTGGCTTTTGCTTCAACGCCGCGCACCGTGGCGGTGGCCGCCTGAAGGTCCGCCTGCGCGGTGTCGACAGCCGCCTTCTTCACGGCGACTGCGTCCGCAAAAGGCTCCTTGTCCAGCTGAGCGAGAAGTTCTCCCTTGCGAACACGGTTGTTGTCATCGACCAGCACGCGGGCGATTTGCCCGCTGACGCGAGCGGCAACGAACGTGACGTGGCCGTTCACATAGGCGTCATCGGTCGAGACGGTGGTGAGGGTCAATTCGATCCAGGGGACGCCGTAGATCAAGATGGCCGCCAGGCCCAAAGCGGCCAGCACTCCCATCAGTAGCGCTCGTTTCCGTCTTAGCCAGTGATGCGCCGGTGGTGCCGGCGTAGAAGACGAATCTCGCTGCGTAGGTTTGCTTCCGCGTTCAACCGAACCGGCGTCCTCGGCTCCGGGGCCGGCGCCGATCCGAGCAGACTCGCCGCTATCCGCGCTTTGTTTCTCAACCATAACGGACCTTCGACGCAATGCGATCCGACATCTTCGCCACGTTATTGACCCCCGGAAGGAATTCTACACTAGAACGCGTATTTTAAATGTCATGTGGCCAGAACGTCGTTCTGCCAGCATTTTTGCGGCTTAGGCCGCATTTTAGGCCGCGCGAAAGGCCACGCATCAATCGGCTACGGGACCCCTTCTTGACCGGCGCCTCGAGCTTGATATCGAGGACCACGGCAATCCCGCTGCGGCATGGCTCTACCGGCCCTGCGCAGCATTGCCGAGTTGATTAACCCGCTTATCCGTCGCGGGTTCCAATCGGGCGGAAAACTTCAAGGGGAAACGTCGAGCCATGATCAGGCCCAAGCTGCACCACGTCACATTCAAAACCAGCCGCCTCGACGCGATGGTCGCCTGGTATGAGGCGGTCATCGGCGCCAAAGTTCAATTCAGAGACCAAAGTGCGGCCTGGACGACCAACGACGAGGCCAACCACCGCATTGCCTTTCTCGCGGTCCCGGGCTTGTCGGACGACGCGCAAAAGATCAAGCACAACGGCATGCATCACTGTGCGTTCGAGTATGGCAGCTTCGACGATTTAATGGCGTCATTTGATCGGCTGCGCAAAGCCGGCATCGAGCCCGCATTTTGCCTCGACCATGGCATGACGATTTCGCTGTACTATCGGGATCCCGAAGGAAACTTCGTCGAGCTGCAGAGTGACGTTTTCGGCGATTGGGCGAAATCCAGCGACTTCATGCGCACGTCACCGGATTTCGCCGCCAACCCTATCGGCACGTTCTTCGATCCGGCGCGCGTCTATGCGGCACTGAAGTCCGGCGCGGATCTCAAAACGCTGCAGAAGTCCATGCGCGCGGGCGGCTACCTGCCGGACCAGCTTCCCGATATCGGGTTGCCGGCAGCCTGAATGTTAGTGGCAAGGGAACGGAACTATCATTCCGCTGTCACAGATAATAGACCATCATCTCGCACGCCCGCGGTGGCCGATCTCATAAATCATCATGCGCGGCGCCAGCTTCAAAATGGAGGACGACATGAAACCGATATTGATTGCACTTTGTCTGTTGCTTGTGGGCGTTGCCGGGGCGGCAGCGGATACGACAATACAAACGAAAAACGGCGTGCTGCTGCCGAAGGACGGTCCGGGGGCCGGCCACAATTGCAAGCCGAACGCCGCGCACTGTGAAGGCGCTGTCGGACGAAAGCAGAAGACACAGTAAGCCTCGGATCGAATCGGCGGCCGCATCCGCGCGGAAACATATGTCGGTCCCAGCCGAGGGCGGGCGGCGCTGCCGCGCCGCCCGATGGAACAGGGACAGACCAGCAATCTCGGCCAGCCGGGCAAATATTCGCTCTGTTTTTGCCTCTTGTGACGGTTGCTTACACGAAGTGCGGGAGTCACGGTGGATCCCGCAAAACGGAATCAAATTCTCGAACAGGTCACCGTCGTGTTGGGTGCAAAGATAGATACAAATATCTGCTTCAAAGCAGGCGACATTCGCCCTTCGAACGCACGACGCAAAACCTCGTTAAGCTCATCGACGTTAGAAATCTTCATGAAATCAATTTGGCAATTTGGATGCTCGGCCCGGAACCACTCAAGGCGAGACACGAACTCAGACTTTTCGATTGGAGCATCAGTAACGCTTTCGCTCGGAAGCAAGACGGCGACGTCGCCATAATACAGGGCATAATTCGAACTTATGGTCTGCCGAACTTTGGGGACGAAGAGAGAGACGATACCATCGAAATTTTCATAGTTCGCTTGATTTTTCCGATAGTCGGACAGCGACGCAAATGGCGACTCAAATAGCTCTCGATTTAGCGCCGCCAACGCAATGTCGCGCGAATGCACGCTGACGAGCGAAAATAGCCCAAATGCCAATATAAGACTCATCTTCGAGCAGCGAACAACAGCCTTTAACCGGCTCGCGTGTCGATCGATTGCGTCGTTTATCAGTCGCAATCCTCTCGGAGTCATGGACCCCAAGGTGATCGCCGCAGGCTCCGTTTGCGCCCGGCACGCGAGCGCCAATCCCGCCGCCACCATCACCCAGCCAGGCCCAAGCAACCGCCAGTCGAAGTTTTCGATATGAAAACGAAATCGCACGATTGCCATCAAACCGAGGTAAGCCAGCCCGCACAACACTACGAACTGCGCTGTCCGATCAAACCGAGGATCGATTTGCAATAGCCAGATTGCAAACAAAATTGGAACGACAGTACATACAAAACAAAGCACATTCGCTATCGCGAATTGAGAGAGAAGTGTCAGGCTATCTTCCGGCGCTGGGATGCGCGGCATTCCCGTCGCGAATCCCGCCAGAAAATGATTCATCGCGAGATATGAAAAAAATGCCAGCAACGCGACCGCCATGCAGACCAGCACGTCCATGCGCATTTTGGATCTAAAAGCCAGCAAATAAGCCAAGGCCATTGGGACAAGAAACAGACCAAAGAAATACCTAGCAAGCGATCCCATCACCAGCGCGAGACATAGGATCAATAGTTGAATGTTTCTACCGCCGTGGTGACGCCAATAAACCGATGACAGTGATACAAAAAATGCGACAATCATCAGGTTTTCCGACCACGTATAGGACGCTATTAGGAGCACCACTACGTTGGCGCAAACCAAGCCTGCAAGCAACAACGGCGCCCCCATGCGTTCGAGCGTCGCAACGATGAGCGCGAGGAAAGCGAGATTGAGCACTTTCGAGAGGACGATCATCACCATCACAGTCGACCCCAAAGAAATCAACGCGAGTATCAACGGATACCCCAACGGAAAAAACGCGAGGTAACGACCGCCTACGACGGGCGCGCCGGTGCTTTTGATGGCCTGCGCCAATTGCAAATACCACCAAGAATCGGGCGACAAATAACCGAGCCAAGTCGCGACCATGGCGTTGGCGGTAGCGACGATGGCGACAGCGACCAAGATGCGGCCCCGATGTGCGGGTTCCGGGAATTGACGAAGCATCGCCCGCGCCTCGGATTTCTGATCGTTCGACATCTTGAGCCGTACGTTAACAACACCCGCTCTGGCGTGCCAGAGGAAGCGGCCCAGCTTCCGACGGTAAAGGCGTCCGCTTTCAGGGGTAAAGCGGACTTAAGTACGGCGACTTCGGATTTATCAGTAAACGCGCTAGTTCCGCAGCTCGGCGCGCCGCTTCTGCTCGGCCCGGCGCGCGTGCAGGATCGGCTCGGTATAGCCGTTGGGCTGCGCCGCGCCCTTGAAGACGAGATCGCACGCTGCTGCGAACGCGACGGAGTTCTCGAACCGCGGCGCCATCGGCGCGTAGTGCGGATCGCCGGCATTCTGCTTGTCGACGACGGCGGCCATGCGCCGCATCGTCTCGGTCACCTGGCGCTCGGAGGTGACGCCGTGGCGCAGCCAGTTGGCGATGTGCTGGCTGGAGATGCGCAAGGTCGCGCGATCCTCCATCAGCGCCACATTGTTGATGTCGGGTACCTTGGAGCAGCCGATGCCCTGCTCGACCCAGCGCACCACGTAGCCGAGTATCCCCTGCGCGTTGTTGTCGAGCTCCTGCTGCACTTCCTGGGCCGACCAGTTGACGCCGCGGGCGACCGGGACGGTGAGAATATCCTCAAGGCGCGCCCGCGGCCGCGACGCCAGCTCGCGCTGCCGGCGGGCGACGTCGACCTTGTGATAATGCGTCGCATGCAAGGTCGCGGCGGTCGGCGACGGCACCCACGCGGTGTTGGCGCCGGCCTGCGGCTGCGCGATTTTCTGCTCCAGCATCGCCGCCATCAAATCCGGCATCGCCCACATGCCCTTGCCGATCTGGGCGTGGCCGGGAAGGCCGCAGGCAAGGCCGATGTCGACGTTCCAGTCCTCATAGGCCTTGAGCCAGGGCTCTTTGCGCATCTCGGCTTTGCGGATCATCGGCCCCGCTTCCATGGCGGTATGAATCTCGTCGCCGGTGCGGTCGAGGAAGCCGGTGTTGATGAAGAACACCCGCGATTTCACCGCGCGGATGGATTCCTTGAGGTTGACCGTGGTGCGCCGCTCCTCGTCCATCAGGCCAAGCTTGATGGTGTTGCGCGCAAGGCCAAGCATGTCTTCGACGGCGGCAAATAAATCGTCGGCGAACTTGACCTCTTCGGGCCCGTGCATTTTCGGCTTGACGATGTAGATCGAGTCGGCGCGGCTGTTGCGCGGCGCGTTTTCGCCGTTGCGGTCATGGAGCGCGATCAGGCCGGTGATCGCGGCGTCGAGAATGCCCTCGGGTGCCGCAGACCCGTCGCGGTCGAGAACGCCGGCGTCGGTCATCAGATGGCCGACATTGCGGATCAGCATCAGGCTGCGGCCGGGGAGCACCAGCGTGCCGCCGTCCGGCCGCGTGTAGCTTCGGTCGGCGGCGAGCCGGCGGGTGATCGGCTTGCCGTCCTTGGCGAAGGTCTCGACCAAGGTTCCCTTGCAGAGCCCGAGCCAGTTGCGGTAGGCCGCGACCTTGTCGAACGGATCGACGGCGGCGATCGAATCTTCCAGATCCATGATCGTGGTGAGCGCCGCTTCGATCACCACATCGGCGACGCCGGCCAGGTCGTCGCGGCCGACCGGGTGCGCGCGATCGATGACGATCTCGATGTGCAGGCCGTTGTTGGCAAGGAGAACGGCCGCGGGCGCGTCCGGCGAGCCGCGATAACCGCGCAGCTTTTGCGGCGCGGCCAGGGCGACCGTCGTTCCGTCGGTGCGGATCGCGGCGAGCGCCCCGTTCTTGAGCGCATAGGCGCGGACATCGGCGTGCGAGCCGGACGACAGCGGCGCGGCCTCGTCGAGGAAGCTCCGCACCCAGGCAATGACCCGCTTGCCGCGCTCCGGATTGTAGCTCTTGCCCGGTGCCGCAGCGCCGTCGCGCGGGATCGCGTCAGAGCCATAGAGCGCGTCATAGAGCGAGCCCCAGCGCGCGTTGGCGGCATTAAGCGCATAGCGCGCATTGCTGATCGGCACCACGAGCTGCGGCCCGGCGACGGTGGCGATCTCCGCATCGACATTGGCGGTATCGACTTTGAACGCCGGGCCCTCGGGCACGAGATAGCCGATCTCCTCGAGAAAAGCCTTCAGCGCGGTCGCATCCAAGGGCTTCCCGCGCCGTCCACGATACCAATCGTCGATCTGCGCCTGGAGCGCATCGCGCCGCTTGAGCAGCGCGCGGTTGACCGGCGCGAAGCGGTGAATGATGCGCTCGAGCCCCTGCCAGAACGCGCCCGCCTCGATCCCGGTGCCGGGAAGCGCCTCTGCGACGACGAAATCGTAGAGAACCTTGGCGACGTTGAGGCCGCCAACTGACACGCGCTCGAGCTCAGACATCCGCACGCTTCCCCGGGTTTCGTGTTTCCGCGATCTTGCTACAATCCGGCCGGCAAATCCAACCGGGCGCAGCGAGCGGTAAGGGCCAGCCGGACCGCGTCGTCGCTCTGCCGGATTTTGCAGCAAACGGGAAGGCCGCAATGCAACAGGGCGAGAGAGAAGTGAAAATGTATTCGGACTTCAAAAGTCCGTATGCGTTTCTGGCCTTCGATCCGGCGTTTGCGCTCGAGGACAGATACTGCATCCGACTCAAATGGAAGCCGTTCCAGCTGCGGCTCAAGGGCAAGGGCGAGCGCAGCCAGTATTCCGAATACAAGGTGAAATACTCCTATATGGACGCGCGGCGCTGGGCGAATATGCGCGGCGGGCTGATGATCCGCGGCCCGCTCAAGATCTTCGACACTACGCCGGCGCTGATCGGCGGGCTCTACGCCGGCGCGCACGGCAAGCTCCGCCAATACGGCAACAAGGTGTTCGAGCTGTTCTTCAAACGCGAGCTCGCGGCCGACGAAGCCGATGCCATCGCAACGGTGATCGGAAGCGTCGGCCTTTCCGATCAGGGCTACCGCGACTATCTCGCCGGCGCAGGCGCTGCCGCCTACGAGTGCGCGCAAGTCGACGCGGCGACCGACCAGGTGTTCGGCGTGCCGATGTTCTTCTTCGAGAACGAGCCGTTCTGGGGCTATGACCGCATGGGGCTGCTCGAACAGCGGCTGACCGAGGCCGGCCTCAAGCGCAGCGAGCCGCTCAAGCAGGCGGGATAGCTGCGGTTATCGGGGCCGACCGGAACGCGGCGCCAATGGAAGTCAAACAGGGAGCCCGGACATGACCCCACGCAATCCGCAGAGCATTTTCGCTTGGCCAAGCCTCATCAGCATTGCGGTGCCGCTCCAGGGCCCGAACGATGACGACGATGAAGATGAAGACGAGGACGACGACGAAGCGGATGAAGACCCCGCGGTCATCAGAGAACCGGACGAAGACGAATAAGCCGGCGCCGCGCCGGACAGCTTTGCGTTTCGATTGCCGACGAACTTAAGCGCCGGATGGGAGGGTTGCCACCATGACATCGCTCTATGCGAACCTCGAGAAGGCAAGGCCTTATATGCTGAGCGTTCTGCGCATCGTGGTCGCGCTGTTGTTTTTGCAACACGGCCTAGAGAAATATTTCGGCTTTCCTCAGGCCGGCCCGCCGATGACGCCGCTCCTCTACGTCCAGGGAATGCTCGAAATCGTTGGCAGCATTCTCCTCCTCGTCGGCGCCTTTACGCGTGTCGTCGCCTTCGTTCTCTCCGGCGACATGGCGGTGGCGTATTTCATGGTGCATTTCCCGCACTCTTTCTTTCCTACGGTGAATGGCGGTGACGGGGCAGTGCTCTTCTGCTTCGTGTTTCTCTACCTCTTTTTTGCCGGTGGCGGTCCGTGGAGCTTCGATCGCCTTGTCCTGAAGCAGGAGTAGTCCGGCTGGTCCAAGAGAGCGAGCGCCTGCAAAGCCGATCGCGAAATCTTCCGATGACCAATCTGCCGATGCTCAAAGGCTACCGCGTCCTCGACATCGGCCAGTTCGTCGCCGGGCCGACCTGCGCGCGGATGCTCGCGGAAATGGGCGCCGAGGTGATCAAGCTCGAGCTGGCGCCGTTCGGCGACCGCGGGCGTTTCTCCGGCGACAAATCGCGCGACCCCGCGCTGCAGAACTCCTCGCAGAGCACCTATAATTTCCAGCACAATCACTCGAAGAAATCGCTCGCCGTCGACATCAAGCAGGAACCCGGCCGCGCGCTCGTCCATGCGCTCGTCGGCAAGAGCGACGTCGTGGTCGAGAACTTTGCCCCCGGCGTCATGGCGCGCGCCAAGCTCGGCTACGAGGCGCTGTCGCGGATCAATCCGCGGCTGATCATGTGCTCGATCTCGCTTGCCGGCCAGTCCGGCCCGCTCAGCGGCAAGCCCGGCTTCGACTATATCGCCGCCGCCTATGCCGGCATCACTGCGGCAATCGGCGAGCGCGACCGCGGCCCGGCGCAGCTCCCGATGGCGATCAGCGATCACGCGACCGGCGTGACCGCCGCTATGGCAATCGGCTTCGCGCTCTTGCATCGCGAGCGCACCGGCGAAGGCCAGTACATCGACTGCTCGCTTCTCGACACCTATTTCAACATGCACGAGGTCAATGTTCCGAAGGCTTCGCTGCGCGGCCTCGGGTTTCAGCCGCCGCGCATGGGCTCGCTGCATCCCGACGGCGGCCCGACCGGCGTGTTCCGCGCCGGCAACGACGAATTCATCGCCATCATGGTGCTGCCCTATCAATGGCCGCAGCTCGTCAAGGCGATGAACCGGCCGCAGCTCGCCGAGGATGCCCGCTTTCGCGATGCCAGGGCCCGGCGGGACAACAACGAACCGCTGGCGGCGATCATCGAGGAGTGGCTCGCTCAGTTCGAAACCCGCGACGCCGCGATCGCGGCGCTCGAAGCCGAACGCGTTCCCTGCGCGCCGGTCCTAAGCCTGCACGAGGCGATCGCGCATCCGCATCTCAAGGAGCGCGGCACCGTGCGCCGCGTCACCGATGCCGCGATCGGCGCGTTCGACATTCCCGGCCCGCCGGCGAAGTTCTCGCGCTGGCCGCCGGCGACCGCACTCACCGCCGATCGTCTGGGCGAGCACAACGAGGACATTCTGCGCCGGGTGCTCGGGCTGAGCGACGCGGAAATCGACGAGCTCTATCGCGCCAAGACGATCGTGCGCGATCCGCTGCTCGACGACGCCGAGCGCGGCGGAACGGCGAGCAAACCCGAAGGTTAAGCGAGGCCTCGGTCGTAGAAAATTTCGAGCGTGGCGGCGGCGTCAGCGTGCCTCCGACTCCGCCTAGTCACACCGGCTTGTGCATGTAGCCGTAGCGCAAATTGCTGCGCGCCGGCCCGCCTTGCTCATAGGCTTCCTTCATCGCGGTGAACCGATCCGGCCGCCCGAGTTCGGCCTTCTTGTTGTAGCCGAAGATGCGCAGGCCGTTTTCGCCGAGAATGGCGTTCTTCACCAGACCGTCCGCCGGGCCAAGTGGCGCGAAGCCGTGTTGCTTCTGCATGTCCTCGGGGATTTCGAGCCGCCGCATCGCCTCGATCTGCCACTGCGGCGAGCCGGTCCACACCGAATCGGTCCCCCAGATGACGTGATCGGCCCCGAGCCCCTTGATCAGGGTGCCCATCATCGCGGCCGCGAGCACCGGCTGGGCGATGACCGTCCAGGCGAAGATCGCGCCGAGATCGCCATAGACGTTGGTGACCCTGTGTTGCTCCGGGATTTCGGCGAGGTCGCTCAGCCAGGACAGGCGTCCGCGCTGTTGCCATTCGTCGAGGCCATTCGCCGGCGGTCCGCCGAGATGGCGATAGCCCGAATGATAGATGACGAAGTTGAGCTGCAGCCAATCCTTGGCCGCCTTGCCGACATCGCCGACCGCCGCGTGGGCGGTAAGGTTGGGATGTGCCTCCTCGGCGAAGGCCGGAAACAGACCTTTGTGGATGCAAACGTTCTTGATGCCCGCTTTGGCCGCCCTCTCGTAGAACGGATACATCAGTTTTTCGTCGTCGAGCTTGTAGGCGTAATGACCGCCGTGGGAGATCATCACGTCGCCGATCGTGTAGCCCTTCCAGCCGTCAGGCTTGTACACTTCGATCGCCCGATCGATGCCTTCGAGCCAGCCGGGTTGGCCCGGCGTGATCGTGTAGTGCGCCAGCATGCGCTTGGTGCCGGCTTGCGCGTTGACCTTGTCGCGCGCCTTGAATACCGCCTCCTGCGGCAGCAGCCAGTCTTCGGGCGCGTCAGACGGCGCGTTGGTGAGCAGCGCCACCTTGGTGTCGCTGTCGAGGTAAATTTCCTTGAAGTAATTGTCGAACCGTAGATCCTCGATCGTGGCCTCTTTGCCGGCAATATCTTTGTTCCAGCCGAGCTTGGTCGTCAGCACCCGTTGCCACATCACGCCGCCGGCGCGCTTGGGATCGGCCAGCGCCGGGATCGCGTCGTCGCGGACGAAATGGGTATGGGCATCGAAGACTATTTGCGTCTTGAGTGCATCGGCGCGCTCGGCCGCGAGCTCAGGCGTCGCCGCTTCGGCTTTGCTGACCGAGAAGATTTCCCCGTAGACCTCGTTCATCACCAGATAGGACGCCGCCATGCCGGCCGCGGTCTGGAAGAAGCGTCGCCGGCTGACGCCCTGCCGGTCGGCCAGCGAAGCGCCGAGCGCCTGCAATCGCGCTTCGACCTCACGCTGCGCCGCAGTTTGCGGCGCCGGCAGATACTCGTCGCTCGACACGATCTGCGTCGGAATCGGCGACGCAAACGGCGCCTCCTCCGCCGGCAGCAAATCCTTCAGCTCGTCGGCGCCGATCGCTCGCATCTCGTCCTCCGTTTTCCGCGTTGCTTCGGCCGGCCATACGCTCGCCCGCTCTCAGCGGTCGGGCTCGGCGGTACTCTTGAGTTCGATCCTGCGCAAGCCGGGAATTCGCACCGTTTCGGGCGAGAACCGGCCGCCGACCGCCACCCCGCCCGGGAGCGACGTATAGATGCCGATCGTCTGCATCGGTACCGGCAGCGCGCTCGACGGCGGCTTCTCACCGGGCCGCAATGTCACGAGCGCCAGAATTGGCCCGCTGCCCTCGGGCATATCCGGCAGCGGTTCGCGGTTGAAATTCTGTTTCGGGAATACGCTCTTCATGGCCCGCTGATGGAAGTCCGACTTGTACCAGGTGACGATCGCCTTCTTGTCCTCGAACCAGGCGAAGATGACGAGCGTGCCGCTCGTGGTGCGGCCGGTTTCGATGCCGAGACAGCCGGGCGACGCCTTCGCCGCCTTGATCAGAAGCTCGCCGAAGCCAGGCTGGCCGGGAGCTGGCTGCTCCGCGGCGGACTCCGGCAGCGCGGCAACGAGGCTCGCGGCCGCGAGCGCCGCGGCGATCAAATGGTAATGCTGCTTGCCCGTTTCCATGAATGCCCCGCTCGATCGGCCAAGACGCGCATGACGGCTCCCAGGCTCAGTACGCGATGGTCACAGTGACGGTTTTGTTCTGCTCGCTCAGCTCGAATGAGGCTTTGCTCCATTGCGGCGGCGACAGGACTTCGCGGGCGTTGTTGGAGACGCCGTAGCCCTCGGTCGGCAGTCCGGTCTCGTCGGCGTCCAATTTTCCGTTGTTGTTCTCGTCGTGATAGGAGGTCACCGCGTATCGCCCGGGCGGCAAATTATGCACCGTGAAGCTGACCGGTCCCGTCGCCGCCCTGATCCGGAATGCGGCGAACGCCGCCGCCGGCTTCGGAAAGCCGTTCTCGCCGTTGAAAATGCCGGCCGCGATCGCGCCGTTGGCGTTGCGCGCGCCGTTTATGGTGACGGTCAGGTCCGCCGCCGCCGCGGCGCTTACTAGCGCCAGCTGCAGCGAAGCCGCGACCGCGAGTTTTCGTAGCATGCCTCCCTCCCCGTTTGTTCTTTCCACGCTACGGGCCTCTATGGTACTTTTCAGTACCGCGGTCATCATGCTATGGTACTTTTTGGTACCGCGGCAAGCGATTTGTGCGCTGGCACGAAAAAGTGATATCAGCGGGTCGCACCGCAACGGAGCAGGCTTTGACGCAGCGCAGAAAGGCCGTCACCGCGCGCCGCCGGCGGCAAGGCCCGGCAAGGCCGACCCGGGAGCGCGTGCTCGCCGCCGCGTTCACGGCCTTTCGCGACCGCGGCTTTTCCAGGGCGAGCACGCTCGAGATCGCGACGCGGGCTAAGGTGTCGAAGCGCGAGCTCTACACGCTGTTCGAGGACAAGCAGGCGATGCTGGTGGCCTGCATCGTCGCCCGCGCCGAGCGCATGCGCGCGCCGTTGCGGTTGCCGACGCCGGAGAACCGAGACGAGCTCAAGGCGATATTGACCGCGATCGGCACCGCGCTCATTTCCGGCACCTGCGATCCCGACGTGCTCGCGGTCTATCGGCTCGCCATCGCCGAATCGGAGACCGCTCCGACGATCGCGCGCACCCTCGACACCGCCGGCCGGCAGACCAACCGCGGCGCCGTCGTCAAGATGTTCGTGGAAGCGCAGGCGCGCGGCATTCTCAACGCCGGCGACGCCGCGGCGATGGCGGAGGTGTTCTTCGGTGCGCTCTGGAACGATCTCCTGGTTCG
>DASPWC010000401.1:0-6113 GCA_035622055.1 Xanthobacteraceae bacterium
GGAGAGATAATGGCTGGCCGAGGTGATCACCATGAACAAATATTTGTTTCCGAGCTGGAACGGCTTCTCCTCGGCGCCGCCGCTGTCGATCATGATCCTGCCGTACTGCTCGGAGATGACCGCCGCCGGCGCGGTCAACCCGGACGAATATGGGCTGAATAGAAATTGCGCATGATCCTGGTTGATCAGCCGCGTGTAGAGTTGTTGGACGCGGCCGCCGACCGATTGATCGTCGTAGCTGACCAAATTGACTTTATAACTTTTGCCACCCACCTTGATGCCGCCAGCGGCATTGACTTCGTCGCGCCAGAACTCGTAGCCGCGCCGCAGGCCGAGCGAATCGACGTTGAGGGGACCGGTCTGCGAGGCGGTAAAGCCGACGGTAATCGTGTCCTCGGCAAATGCCGGCGCGGCGAACACCATAGCGGCGGCAATGAAGCAAAGTGGAACGAGCGAAACTCGTTTCATCGTATTCCTCCCAATCAATCCCCCGGGCAATAGCGGTGCTCTATCGGCGGCTTGGCGCGGTATGTTGTTCCGTTGGCGCCTTTCCAATGCCGCACATTAGCAAAAAGCATCGCACAATCCCGACGCAAAGACCATCCGCGACAAAATCGCGCGATGTCCGTGCTTAACGAGGAAAAGGCGTTTTTGGCGCGTAAAGCTCTAACCTTGCCGGCCGTCGAATTCGTAAAGCCGCGCCGGATTCTCGACCAAGATGATTTTGCGGGTCGCGGCGTCGGGCGCCCAGACCGGCAACTGATTCATCAGCCGACCGTCGTCGATTTGATAGAGCGGCGTCACCTCGGTTGGCGGGTTACCGGAATCCGAGTTCGGATGCGGCCAATCGGTGCCCCAGACGACCCGCTCGGTATTCGCGGCTATCAGAGCCTTGGCGAGGGGCGCGGCGTCCGTATAGTCCGGCGCTTCGGAGGAGGCGCGATAGGCGCCGGAAATCTTGACATAGGCTTTGCCCGAACGGAGCAAATCGGTCAGGTCGGAAAATCCCGGCTGCGCCGTACCGCGCGAGGCCTTGGCGCCGCCGAAATGATCGAACACCACCGGGACCGGCGAACTGAGGACCAAGTCCTTGATGGCGGCGATCACCGCGAGATTAGTGTAAATTTGAATGTGCCAGCCCTGCTTCGCCATGCGCCGAAGCGCGGTCTGGAAGCGTTGCCGCGCAACCGCTGGGTCATTGGTACCGCCGGTCGCGAGATTGAGACGGATGCCGCGAACACCCGCTTTGCTCATGATTTCGAGGTCACTGTCGGAGGCCTTGTCATCGATGACCGCGACGCCGCGGGCATCGGCGCCGCGCGCCTTCATGCCGTAAAGCGTCGCGGAATTGTCGGTGCCGTATACGCTTGGCGTCACGATGACGACCCGCTTGACGTGCAAGGCGCGATGCAGCGCCGCCTGCTTTTCGGGCGATGCGGCCTCGGGCGTATAAACGCGGCCGGAGAAAAACGGGAATTGCTGCGGGTCGCCAAAAATGTGCGTGTGACAATCGCAGGCGTCGGCGGGTACATCGAAATTGACCGGCGTCGCCGGCTGTGATGCCTTGGCGAATGATTTTTTCGGCTGCACGGCAATTCCACCCGCAATCGTTCCGAAAATAACGGTGCGTCGCGTCGGCATGGATTTCCTCCCCTCGCGGGCTTGCGTCTTTCTCCGGGCTTCGGCGCGACGCAATGCCTCCATCGCGACAATAACTTTATCATCGTAACGGGCATCGGAACTCTCGTCGCAACGACCCGGACGGCCCGGTATCAAGCGAGCGGTCCCGCGTCGCTAAACGCCACGCGGCCGCCGCAGCCACATCGCTTTCAGATGCTTTGCCGCGATCGTTGCGCGCTCATCATTTTTTGCGGACGCGATACTGCCGAGACCGAATGTCGCTTCGCGCCAATCTTTGGCGACAAAGAACGATCGACTCGTATGCAATTGATCGCGAGTCGTAAAACCCACGGAATTGGACAAACTCGCGGGGCGCGCCGGTCTCGCGGATGGTCAAAGCGAGTTGGGCTTGCGAAACGTATGACTGCCGGCAGGTGCCGGCCGCCGCTTATCCAGGTGGCGGCTTCTTGTTCTTGTCATCCTTGGGCGGCGGTTGCGGATGTGGCGCACCGGCCGTCGGATGCTGCGGCGGAGTGGGATTGGGATGCGGGCCGTTCGCCGCCAGCGGTTGCGGATTCAAGTTTTTGGGCGGTGCAACCGTCTCTGGCTTCGGCTGACTGGTCAGCGGTTCGGGTTTGCCGGCCGGAAGCTTGGCTTCGGTATTGCCGGCGGGCTTTGCGCCATTGTTCATCGGCCCATTGTTCACTGGTTTGGGCGGCGTTACGCCCAGTGGCGTCGCTTCGCTCTTGCCGTTTGGAAGCTTGGCTTCCGTATTCGCGGGCGTCACCTCTCTCTTCGCCGGCTTGTCCACCGACTTGGGCGGCGTGCTGCCTGGTAGCGGCGATTCGCTCTTGCCTGTCTTGTCCTGCTTCTCAAGTGTTCTTGGCTCCGACGTGCTCGGGCTTGCGACCGTAGCGCCCATCGGCTTTGCAGCAGGTGAAATCGCTGGCGTCGCTTCGCGCGCCGCCACCACGCCCTTGCCGGAGAAATCGCCGGGCTTGGCGGTTGCCGCAATCGCCGGCTTGCCGTGATTTTCGGAGGCCAGCAAAGCCTTGTTCTCGCTCGCCGCGTGTTCTTGCTGGAGCTGCGAAGGCAATGCGGCCACGTGCTTCTCGGTCGCCGCTGCTTCTTCCGCGGGGGTCGGCCGTACCGTCGTTCCGCCCGAGCCGCCATTGAAGCTTACTCGCACCGCGCCGGGTTCTGCGACAACGGTCTTCTCATAAACATTGGTGATCCTGACACCGCCGAAATTGTTGACGGTCCGATTGTAGGCAAAGACGCCGTTCTCCCACCGGCCGCCTTCATAGCCGACGCCGCCATAGCCAAAGCCGTAATTGACCCCACCATAGAAACCAACATGGGGGCCCCAATAGCCCGCGTTCCACACATAGATTCCGTCACGCCAGCCCCAATAGCCCGGCGTCCACAGCAAACCGACAGCCGGCGGCTGTACCCACGTGCCCGGAACCCAGAAATATCCGCTTGGACCAACCCCCCAATAGCCGGGCGCCCATATGTAGCCGGGTTCCGGAATCGGGGGCTGCTCGTAGACCGGCAGTTCCGGCGGCGGACTGGCGTTGCCAGTACAAATGACTTGCGCCTCCGAGGCAACCGGTACGGCTAGGCCCGCCAATGCCAGCGAAAGCAAAGTTACGAGACAAGAGCGCTTCATCCCATCCCTCGCGATCATATCGTTGCTGCCGGGACCGTTGGCGCAAAATGCCGCGAGATTAAGGCGTTTCAGGTTGATTTTTTGCAACGGAACCGCCTTCGGCCGCTTTCAGATTTTTTGCGGGATTTTTTAGGTCGAATTTTTGTCCGATGTGAACGTTGTTCGCTCATTGCATCTACGGCCGTAAACCACTTAGGGCGTACGGCGAGGCGGCCAAAGGCGCCGTAGCGGCTATATCCGGCGCTGGTCGGCAGACAACCGCTCACCAAGGCATCGATACGGTAAAAACGATCGCCAATTACTACGCCTATGCAACGACCGTTTTCGACTATACACGTCACGGCATGCCGTATAACGCGCCACGCTCGCTCACCGATGACGAAGTCCACGCGCAGACCGCTTACATTCTCGCCCTCAATAAGCCGATCGGCGAAAACGACGTGATGGATGCCAAAACGCCGCCGCAGGTGAAAATGCCGTACCGCGACAACTTCGTCATGCCCTATCCGGATCGGCTATAAGAGACGGTTGGGCTCAGACATGCCGATCATCGACGCGCAGGTGCATTCCTATGAGCGCAATCATGCCGCCCGCCCGTGGCACGCCGCGCTGACGGGTCCGCCCGAGGTCACGGGCGACCAGATGGTGACGGCGATGGACGACGTCGGCGTCGACGGCGCGATCCTGGTGTCGGCGTTCACCATGTATCGCTACGACGCCAGCTACGCGCTCGAAGTGCGCAAACACCATCCCGGACGGTTCGCACTCGTCAAGCCGGTCGACCCTGCCGATCCGGCCGTCGCGGATATCATCGCCGATTGGAAGCGCACGCCCGGCGCGGTCGGCGTCCGCATGCTGCTCGTGCGGGGCGGCTACGCCGAGGACCCCGCCGATCCGGGGCTCAATCGCGTGCTGGCGGAGGCCGGGCGGTTGTCTTTGCCGATCAACCTGCACATTGCCGGGCGGCTCGACCAAGGGTTCGAACTCATTCGCCGCAATCCAGATACGCAAATTGTCATCGATCACCTCGGCCTCGTTCAGCCACACCAGCCTCCGCTGCCGGCGGAGCCGTGGGCCGAGCTGCCGAAAGTGCTGACGCTCGCAAAACAAAAGCACGTTGCCATAAAGATCAGCGGCGCCTGCACCCTATCTCGCGAGCCCTTTCCCTATAGCGACATCTGGGATCCGATCCGCCGCATCATCGACGCGTTCGGGATCGACCGCTGCATGTGGGGCACCGACTGGACACGCGCGGTAAAATTTCTCAGTTACGCCGAAGGCGTCGATGCGTTCCGCGTCACTGACCGCCTGTCGCAAAGCGACAAGACCAAGCTGATGGGCGGTACGCTCACCCAAATCTACGGCTGGTCGCCCGCGCCCAAGGCGTGAATCGCGAGACTGACTCGGCGCATTTGCGTCGCCTTAATACCGGAGCGTGCCGCATTTTTATATAAGGGTGCCAACGACAAAGTTCATGACGTGACGCGATTTACGGCCCGACCAACCGTGAGAAGTTCATGAGACGATGGCTCCGTCTTATTGCGCTTGCAACGCTGGCGGCTGCGGCCACGCCCGGTCTCGGGTCGAGGTCGGCAATGGCGCAATCCCACGCACACGTTTATCTTTTTCGCGGACTGGCGGATGTCTTTTCCACCGGCATGGACACGCTCGCCGACGAACTCAATAGACGCGGCGTGCATGCGACGTCGCACAGCCATACGGATTGGAAGGTAATCGCCGATCGGGCCGCAGCCGACTATAAGGCCAAGAAGGAAGGCCCCATTATTCTCATCGGTCATTCGCTCGGCGCCGACGCGGCCATGGAGATGGCCGACTATCTCGGCGACAAGGGTGTCCCGGTTGCTTTGGTGGTGCCGTTTGACGGGACGCAATCCTTCCCGGCGCCAGGGAACGTGGCGCGCGTCATTAATTTTACGCAGCGAGACTACGCTTACATGCGGCCCGGACCTGGCTTTCGCGGCTCGCTCAGCAATATAGATTTGAGCTCCAACCCCGATCTCAACCACCTCAACATCGACAAATCGCCGGAACTGCATGCTCGTGTGATACGCGAAGTTCTCGCGATCGTCGGCGGTAACCGCGCGGTTGCGCCGGCTCCGGCAAAACCGGCTTCGATCGGTGCGCCGGCGCAAGGCGGCGCGGAAGAACCGGCGACAGCCGCGCCCGCTGGCGAAAAAGAACCCAAGATCGCGGCGCCGCCCGCAGAACCAAAAAGCTCGGCTGCCCCGGCGCCGTTGCCGACGCCACAGCCGGCTTCACCGCCGCGACGCCTCAATCCCGCGCAAATACCCGATTGAGGTTCGTGCCGTCGATAGTGCTTCGAAGCTATCTGGATAGCCGGCAGAATTTTTCGCAAAATATCGCGAGCAACTGGAAACTACGATTTCCTTTTCAAAAGCGTAATTCGGGCTGCCATGTCAGGATCGAGCCTTACCCTGTAGACGCCGTTGCTGCATCTCAGAATCCAGACCGCCGAGTCCCGTCTGGAAAGTCTCACATCCCGCGTCGCCTTGATCGGTGGAATGCACTCATAGCCCTGGCTGCGCACTTGCGCGGCTACGTCATCGGCGGGGGTTTGCGCGTAGGACAAATGCGCCCCTCCGAGGAAGACCCCAAAAACCGCGACGGACCCGAAGGCCATGCGAAGTAAACAACGCTCGCGCGTTAAGAAACTCATGGCGCGGACCCGCCGATCAGGGAATGCGCCGCGAGAACGACACGGCATAAGCGCCATCCCGAATGTCGATCAGAGGATCGTCGGATTCCTCGATTCCGTCCGTCAGCTGGCCGGGCAGAAACA
>DASPWC010000402.1:0-5736 GCA_035622055.1 Xanthobacteraceae bacterium
GGGGCTGTCGGCGGCCTCGTGGAACCATCTGCGCCAGCGATATCTCTTGCCGCAGCCGCGCACGGCACTTGCTGAGGCCGTTTTGCAGAACGCATCGGCCGCGATGGATGTTTCGGATGGCCTCGTTGGCGACTTGGCGAAGCTCTGCCGGGCTTCAGGCGTTGCGGCCGAGGTTGACGTGGCAAACGTGCCGCTGTCGGAGGCGGCGCGCGCCGCACTCGCGGCCGATTCCAAACTCATCGAAACGATTTTAACCGGCGGCGACGATTACGAAATCGTTTTGACGGTGCCTCCGACTAGACTTGCTGACTTTCACGCGGCGGCAAACCTTGCCGGTGTGCCCGTGAGTGAGATCGGTCGCGTTACCGGCGGGGAGGGGACGCGCTTTCTACGCGCCGGCGAGGTCCTCTCGTTTGCGGGTTCCTCCTACAGTCACTTTTAGCCGCAGCAATGAAGCTAATCACGTGCAAGCCCGGCCACGGCTCTTAAGCCCATCGTGTCTATCGCTATCCGCAATTGCTATCCAGTATAATCGATCATGCGGCGAAAAGCGCCGCGGTCGATGTTCAACTTAATCGCGAAAGGATAGCGTGTGGCCAAGGCGAAGCGTAAATCAAAGCGGGCTCAAAGGACTGCAAGATCACGGCAAGAGCAAACCGCGCGCCGCGCGCGTAGCCGGATGATCGCGTCTCGTGGCGCTCGGGCGGCGCGCACGCGAAAGGCGAATCCCGGACCGCGCAAGCAAACATTCGTGGCCAGTCATCATCGGCCTGACGCGTTCGAACAGGGACTGCGCCGCTATGCTCAGTATCGCGACCTCGGTATTGCCGCGGCGACGAAGGGTCTGGCGAGAGCGCATGTCATCAAGATGATACCGCCTTGCGACCCCGCCGAGGTGTCGAAACGCCACTTTCACGATGTCGACTTTCAAATGGTGTACGTGCTCAAAGGCTGGATCAAAGGCGAATATGAGGGCGCCGGTGTTGTAACGATGCGCGAAGGGTCGTGCTGGCTGCAACCGCCGAAAATCAAGCACGCCGTGCTCGATTACTCAGACGATTGCGAACTGCTCGAAATCATCATGCCGGCGGATTTCGAAACGGTCGAACTGGAATAGGAATCTGTCGGCCAAGCCCAGTATCCCGATTCCGAAGTTCGCCGCATCCTGCGGCACGTTCCGGAGCGAACTTCGGAATCGAAAATCGAAAGGACACTAGCAAGTCTATGATTCTAGTGTGGTTTAGGATTTGAAGTTCCTATAGTGGGCTTGCGGCAAGAATGATAGGAACTCCAAATCCACCACGCCAGATCGGCAATGACATTATCCCCATCCGCGCATGATCTCGCGATGCTAACCGCGCTTGAGCGGAAAGTGCTTTGGCTCGCGACCTGGACAATCCATCACGCCAATCACGTACGCGACAATACCGACGGAGTGAAAGTCGGGGGTCATCAAGCTTCATGCGCGTCGTTAGCGACAATCATGACTGCACTATATCTTCATACTCTACGACCGCAGGATCGGGTCGCCGTAAAGCCGCACGCCGCGCCAAACTTTCATGCGGTTCAATATCTGCTGGGCCGGCAATCACGTGAGAAACTCGAGGACTTTCGCGGTTACAAAGGCGCGCAATCTTATCCGTCGCGGACCAAAGATACCGACGACGTTGATTTTTCGACCGGATCGGTTGGTCTCGGCGTCGCGCAGACTTTGTTTTCATCGCTTGCGCAGGACTATGTGCGCGCGCACGGCTGGGCTCTCGACCGGCCGGAAGGCCGCATGATCGCGCTTCTGGGTGACGCCGAACTCGACGAAGGCAATATTTTCGAGGCCATGCTCGAAGGCTGGAAGCAGGGGCTGCGCAATTGCTGGTGGATCGTCGACTACAACCGGCAAAGCCTCGACGCCGTCGTCCGCGAGGGCCTATGGGAGCGTTATCAAAACCTTTTCCGTAATTTCGGCTGGGACGTGCTGGTCCTCAAATACGGCGCGCTCCAGCAAGCTGCCTTCGCCGAGCCGGGCGGCGAGGTTCTGCGGCGCTGGATCGACAGTTGTCCGAACCAGCTCTACTCGGCGCTCGTATTCCAAGGAGGGGCGGCGTGGCGCAAGCGGCTCAACGACGAAATCGGTGATCAGGGTCCCGTGACGGCCCTGATCGAACGCCGTAGCGACGCTGAATTGGCGCGTCTGATGAACAACCTCGGCGGCCACGATCTTGGTTCGATCATCGCCGCTTTCGATGCCATCGACCATGATCGCCCGGTTTGCTTCATCGCCTATACGATCAAGGGCTATGGCCTGCCATTTGCCGGACACAAGGACAACCACGCCGGCCTAATGACGCCAGCGCAGATGGAGACTTTCCGCGAAGCGATGAATATTCGTCCCGGCCAGGAATGGGAGCGCTTTGAGGGCCTCGAACAGTCGCCGGGCCAAATTCAGTCGTTTCTGGACCGTGTGCCGTTCGCGAGCGCGGGCGCGCGGACTTTGCAAGCCATCCGCATCGAAATTCCGGAGAGCCTCTCGGTCCCAATTCAATCGCAGATGTCGACGCAGCTTGGCTTCGGCGCCTTGCTCAATGAACTTGGCCGCGAAACGACAAGGCTTGCCGCGCACATCGTCACCGCATCCCCTGACGTGACGGTATCGACATCCCTCGGACCATGGGTCAACCGGCGTGGCCTCTTCGCGCGCGAAACTTTGGCAGACACGTTCAAGAGCGAACGAATTCCTTCCACGTTCAATTGGGAGTTTTCGCCCAAGGGCCAGCACATCGAACTCGGCATCGCCGAGATGAATTTGTTTTGCGCGCTATCGGCGCTCGGTCTATCGCATGTGATCAACGGTGAGCGCCTGTTGCCGATCGGCACGCTCTACGATCCGTTCATCGCGCGTGGCCTCGATGCGCTCAATTACGCGTGTTATCAGGATGCCCGGTTCATCCTGGTGGCGACGCCATCGGGAATCACCCTGGCGCCGGAAGGCGGCGCCCATCAATCGATCGCGGAACCGCTGATTGGCTTGGCGCAGGACGGTCTTGCCGCCTTTGAGCCGGCTTTTGTCGATGAGTTGGCCGTGATTCTCGCGTTCGCATTGGATTACATCCAGCGCGACGGCGGCGGCGAATTCTCGGAACGCGATTGGCTGCGCGACGAAACCGGTGGCTCGGTTTATTTGCGGCTTTCCACTAGACCCATCGAACAGATCAAGCGCGAGATGAGCCCCGCGCTGCGTCTAGCTATAGTCGACGGCGCCTATTGGCTGCGTCAGCCCGGGCCAAATTGCCAGGTCGTGGTGGCTTACACCGGCGCGGTTGCTCCCGAGGCGATCCAGGCCATAGGGCTGATGGCCGAAGATCGGCGCGACGTAGGTCTGCTCGCGATAACTTCGGCCGACCGCCTCAATGCCGGATGGACGGCCGCTTGCCGGGCGCGCGAGCGCGGACTTATTCAGGCCCGCTCGCATGTCGAGCGATTGTTTGCCGGTTTGCCGCACCATTGCGGCATCGTGACCGTCTTGGACGGCCATCCGGCAACCCTGGCATGGCTCGGCGCGGTGGGCGGTCATCGCGTGCGGCCGCTCGGGGTAGAGCATTTCGGTCAAACCGGCTCGGTTGCAGACCTTTATCGGCACTATGGAATCGACGCCAATGCCATTATCGCGGCCGCACAGGCGATCGCTCCGGGCCGGCCCATCCGTTATCTCGGAGCGGTATAAGCGGCTGGAAAACTTGGGTTCGCGGCCGTTGCGCGGGCAGGGCAATTTTGGCAATGTCCGCGCCGATTTGCGCCGCCTGCGTGCCTGTCGTATGCGAGGCGCCTTCCTTGCGGGCCGGCTTCCATGCTTGCCCCTCCAAATACCGGGGATCTTGCCATGACGACTTTGTGGCTCATTGTTCTATGCGGCGTGTTGGCAATCGTTTACGCCATCTGGGCCACTGGCTCGGTACTGCGGTCGGACGCCGGCAGCGCGCGGATGCAGGAGATATCCGCAGCCGTGCGCGAAGGCGCGCAAGCCTACCTCAAACGCCAATACTCGACGATCGCCGTGGTCGGCGTCGTGATCTTTTTTATCGTGGGCTATCTTCTTGGTTGGCTCGTCGCAATCGGCTTCGCCATTGGCGCTATCCTGTCGGGTTCGGCCGGCTTCATTGGCATGAACGTATCGGTGCGCGCCAATGTGCGGACCGCACAAGCCGCGATCGGTTCACTTGCCGGCGGTCTTGAAATTGCTTTTCGCGCCGGCGCGATCACCGGCTTGCTGGTGGCCGGGTTGGCGCTACTCGGCGTTACACTTTATTTCGGCTTTCTCACGGGCACCCTGCACATGGCGCCGAACGACCGCGAGGTCATCGATGCGCTTGTCGCGCTTGGCTTTGGCGCTTCCCTCATATCGATTTTCGCCCGGCTCGGCGGCGGCATTTTCACCAAGGGCGCCGATGTAGGCGGCGATCTCGTCGGCAAAGTCGAGGCCGGAATTCCCGAAGACGATCCACGCAATCCAGCAACGATCGCCGACAATGTCGGCGACAATGTCGGCGACTGCGCGGGCATGGCGGCCGATCTTTTTGAGACCTATGCGGTCACCACGGTCGCAACCATGGTTTTGGCGGCGATCTTCTTCGGCAGTAACGGCCCGGACGTTTTGATGAGGATGATGTCGTTTCCGCTCGCCATCGGCGGCGTTTGCATTATTGCGTCCATCATCGGCACCTTCTTCGTCAAGCTCGGCGCGAACCAATCGATCATGGGCGCGCTCTACAAGGGAATGATCGCGACGGCGATCCTTTCGCTCATCGGCATCGCCGGCGTTACTTCATCGCTGATCGGCTTTGGTCCGCTGCCCGGCGCGAAATATTCGGGCCAAACCCTCTTTATTTGCGGGATCGTCGGCCTTGCTGTCACCGGCCTCATTATCTGGATCACCGAGTTTTATACCGGCACCAATTTCCGGCCGGTGCGGTCGATCGCGCAGGCCTCTGTTACCGGGCACGGTACCAATGTCATTCAAGGTCTGGCGGTTTCGCTCGAAGCGACGGCTCTTCCGGCGCTGGTTATCATCGCCGGTATCTTGGTCAGCTATAACCTTGCGGGCTTGTTCGGCATCGCCATCGCGGTAACGACGATGCTGGCGCTCGCCGGGATCGTGGTGGCGCTCGATGCATTCGGGCCCGTGACCGACAACGCCGGCGGCATTGCCGAAATGGCCGGATTGCCGAAAGAGGTCCGCAAATCGACCGACGCGCTCGACGCGGTCGGCAATACCACCAAGGCTGTAACCAAAGGCTACGCCATCGGTTCGGCCGGTCTCGGAGCGCTGGTGTTGTTCGCGGCCTATAACGAAGACCTGAAATACTTCGTTGCCAATGCAAGTACGCATTCGTACTTCCAGGGCGTGGCTCCGGATTTCTCCCTCAATAACCCTTATGTTGTCGCTGGACTGCTGTTTGGCGGTTTGCTGCCCTATTTGTTCGGAGCGCTCGGCATGACGGCGGTAGGGCGGGCGGCCTCGTCGATCGTGGAGGAAGTTCGCCGACAGTTTCGCGAGCGCCCCGGCATTATGCAGGGGCGGGACAAACCGGATTACGGCCGCGCGGTCGACATACTGACCAAAGCGGCGATCCGGGAAATGATCGTGCCGTCGCTGTTGCCGGTGCTGTCGCCGATTGTCGGCTATTTCATTATCTACTTCGTCGCCGGCGGCGGTGCGCAGGGCAAATCGGCGGCCTTTTCCGC
>DASPWC010000403.1:0-5577 GCA_035622055.1 Xanthobacteraceae bacterium
CCCCCTCACGTGCTGCCGGAGGACGAAGCGTGGGTCGAAGGTCGTTCGCTTGTCGCGACCGTCGACGATATCGAATTGCTCGATCCGGCGCTTTCGAGCGAACGGCTGGCTTATCGGCTGTTTCACGAGCGGGGCGTTCGCGTATTCCGCGCCGGTCGCGTCGCCGCGCAATGCTCATGTTCGCGGCACGGCGTCGAGAACATGCTGCGCAGCTTCTCGCAGCAAGATCGCGACGACATGGTGGAAGATGGGCGCATTACCGTCACATGCGAGTTTTGCAGCTCGACCTATGTGTTTGCCCCGAGCGAGATTGCGACACAGAACGCGCCGCCGGCCTGACGGCGAAGTCGTTGCGCTATTCTTAAGCCTTTGAATCCGTTAGTGTTTACTCGGCAGGTGAGCGGCGGCCTTCATCGCAAGCAAGGATCGCAGGCGACCGCTCTCAGCTTTCCTTGAGGCGGATGCGAGTATGCGGATGGTTGGCTTTAGTTTCAAAACTCACACAAAAGCATTCGGGAAAAGCCGTCGACGGCGCGAGGCGATCGCCAAGGTTATGAGTCTTGACCCTAGTTGATCGTGCGCTTGCCGCCATCGACGCTGTCGAGGGAAAAAGCCGGGACGTCGATGTCGAAATGTTCTCCGCTCGCGCTCACCATTCCATAGGTGCCGACCATGAAGCCCGAAGGGGTCTGCAATGGAACGCCGCTGGTATATTCGAAAACCTCGCCTGCTTTGAGCACCGGCTCCTCGCCGACCACGCCCGCGCCGCGCACCTCTTGGCGCCGGCCGTGCGCGTCAGTGATACGCCAATGACGCGTTTTCAATTGCACCGTTTCAGTTCCTTTGTTCGTGATCGAGATCGTGTAAGCCCAGAAGAAATAATTGTTCTCGGGCGACGAGCGATCGGCGACAAAGCGCGGGGTCACTACAACCTCGATATTGCGGGTCAAGGCGCGATACATGGCAAGCTCTACGGCGACCCTTCCGTTGCTATCGACCCCGTTGACATCGACGCCAATCTCCCGATGGTGCCTTGCTCAAGCTGGCGCAATGACATGAGAAGCGTCAGACTCACTGGATGCATAACTATCAGGCTGAGCTTTCTCAAGCCGTCCTTGCCGGACTAGATTGGAAAGACCGCCGCCCGGGCTTTTCCAGGTGGGCTTACTTGGACCCCATGTGGGCCACACTTGAGCTCCATATGCGTTTGGGCAGTCGAGGTTTCGAATAACGATCGTGACGCCGTTGTGAAGCCTATCGCGAAACAGTTCGTGACACGGACACTCTTCGAGTCGGCAGCCGCCGCGCTGCCGGCGGCGGGAACGCCCGAGCGCGATCTGCGGCTCGATCTTTTCCGCGGCATCGCGCTTTGGCTGATTTTCCTGGATCACATTCCGCAGAACATCGCCAACTGGTTCACTATCCGCAATTACGGCTTTAGCGACGCGACCGAGATTTTCATCTTCATTTCGGGCTACACGGCCGCTTTCGTCTATGGTCGCGCCATGCGCGAGCGCGGTTTTGTCGTCGCCAGCGCACGCGTGCTCAGGCGCGCTTGGCAAATCTACGTCGCCCACATTTTTCTGTTCACGATATTCATGGCGGAGATCGCTTACGTTGCGGCGACCTTCGACAATCCGCTCTATGCCGAAGAGATGAATATCCTCGATTTCCTCAAACAGCCAGACATCACGATATTCCAGGCGCTGATCTTGAAGTTCAAGCCGGTCAACATGGATGTGTTGCCGCTTTACATCATGCTGCTGTTGTTTTTCCCGCCGATGCTTTGGCTTCTGATCCGCCAGCCGGCATTCGCGCTGGCCGGCTCGGCGCTCGTTTATGTGCTGGCTTGGAATTTCGATTGGAATTTGCCGGCTTATCCGAACGGCGTTTGGTTCTTCAATCCGTTTGCCTGGCAGCTCTTGTTCGTGTTCGGTGCATGGTGTGCGCTTGGTGGTGCGCAACGGCTGTCCGCGATCTTGCACTCGAGGGTCGTGCTGGCGATCGCGATCGCGTACCTCGTATTTGCTTTCGCAATCACACTGACCTGGTATGTCGAACCGCTCGCCCGCTTTGTTCCAGTCTGGCTGAGCGATTGGATGTATCCAATCGACAAAACCAATCTCGATGTGCTGCGGTTCGCCCACTTCCTGGCGCTTGCCGCCGTCACGGTGCGCTTCGTGCCGCGCGACTGGCCGTGGCTCAAATCGCCTTATTTGCGTCCCGCGGTACTTTGCGGCCAGCATTCGCTGGAGATTTTTTGTCTCGGCGTCTTCCTGGCTTTCGCCGGTCAATTCATCATCAGCGAATGGTCGGGAGGTCCGCTGATACAGACGCTTATCAGCCTCGCCGGCATCGCGATCATGATCGCGACAGCCAGTCTCTTGTCGTGGTACAAGCAGGTGGAGGGGAGAAGCTCCAGCGCGCGCACAAAACCACCTGACGCTGACCTGGCGGGAGGCGACGCATGAAATTAATCACGGCGCTTATCGCCACAATCGCATTGAGCAGTCTGCCGGACTGCCCCTGTTTTGCTGCGCCGCAGCCAGACGATTGCGACGTACCGGCATCCTTCATCGAAAGCGAAGTCGATCTCACGCGCGCGACAAATGAAATGAAAGACAAACATCGTTTGGACATCAGCGTGGTGGGCACCGGATCCTCCGCGCTGCCAGGGCCGGACGGCCCGCGTTTCGCTTATCCTGCGCGGCTGGAGGATGCGCTCAAAGCGCAATTACCCGGCGTTGAAATTAAGGTTACGGCCCATGTTCAGTCGAAACAAACGACGGCCGATATGTTAAACGAATTTGATAAAATCCTCGATGCCGACAAACCGAGCCTGGTAGTATGGCAGGCCGGCACGGCGGATGCGATCAGCGGCGTCGAGCCCGACGATTTCCATGCGAGCCTCGACGGCGGCGTGGAAAAAATACAAACGGCAGGGGCCGACGTCATTCTGATGAATATGCAATACAGCCCGCGCACCGCATCGATGCTCGACGTTTCCACCTATGCCGACGTGATGCGTTTGGTGGCCCAGCAGCGCAACGCATTATTATTTGATCGATTGGGCATCATGAAATATTGGAACGATGTCGGAACGTTCGACCTCTATGCTGCCACAAAGAAGTATGATATGGCGCGACGAGTTCATGACTGCATCGGGCGAGCCCTAGCGTCGCAAGTGATTAATGCTGCACATCTTGATTCGGTAAGAATGCAAACGACGCACTAATGAACCCCAACAAGCAAATGAAGATCGCCCGTCGGGGGCGGGTGGCGGCGGCGTCTGCTGTTTTTGCTGCGCTGCAATTTGCTGCGGTGCACACCGCCACTGGCCAGGTTGGAGCGCTCGGGCCGGGTTTGGCTGCGCCGGCTGGCCGGATGGCGGTCACGGCGGCGACTCCTATCGAGACTCCACAACCGGCGGTGCCGGTGCGCGCTTGCACGGCTCCGGCCGAATTCGTCCATTTCGAGCGGCCATTGCTTCACACCATGCGGCGTCTGGACAGCGGCCAGCCGCTTACCATCGTCGCGATCGGTTCGTCTTCGACCGCCGGCGCCGGCGCAAGCTCGCCGGAAGCGAGTTATCCGAGCCGGCTCGCCGTCGAGCTGCGGGCAAGATTCCCGGGGCGGGAGATCGCCGTGATCAATCGCGGCGTCAACGGCGAAGAGACCGACGACATGATGGCGCGGTTCGCCTCAGATGTGATGGCGGCGCATCCGCAACTCGTGTTGTGGCAGATCGGAACCAATTCGGTGCTGCGCGACTATCCGCTTAGTCCCCACGGCGCTCAACTTCGCGAGGGCATCGAAGAATTAAAAAATTCAGGAGCAGACGTGGTTCTGATCGATCCGCAATTCGCTCCGGCGGTGCTCGCCAAAACCGAAGCGCCCGGCATGGTGGAACAGATTGCGCTCACCGCGAAGGAAGAGAACGTCAACTTGTTCCGCCGCTTCGCCGTGATGCGCGATTGGCATGAGGTGCAGCATCTGTCCTTCGATACGTTCGTATCGCCGGACCGTCTGCACATGAACGACTGGAGCTATGCTTGCGTCGCCAAGCTTCTCGGCATGGCTATCGCAGAAGCCGCCACGCGGCCGATCGCCGCGGCCGCGGTCCATGAGAGCAGCGCATCGGCGAAGCCGGCCGTTCCCTAGCTCCGTCGTCTCCGATCACACCGCCTCCAGGGCCGTAAGCACGTCCTCGACGATGTCATCGGGATGCTCCAGCCCCACCGACACGCGCACCAATCCGTCGCTAATACCGATTTCGGCGCGTTGTGCCGGCGTGAGACGCTGGTGCGTTGTCGTTGCCGGATGAGTGACCAGGCTTTTGGCGTCGCCGAGGTTGTTGCTGATGCGAATGAGCTTGAGCGCGTCCTGAAACCGGAAAGCGCCGCGCTTGCCGCCCTTGACTTCGAAGGCGACAAGCGTCGAACCGCCGCGCATCTGTTTCTGCACGATCGCAGCCTGCGGATGATCGGGACGGCCGGGATAGATCAGGCGCGAAATTCTCGGATGCTCGGCGAGAGCGACCGCAAGGGTCGCCGCGCTGTCGGTCTGCCGCCGCACGCGCACTGCGAGCGTCTCGAGGCTCTTGAGCAATACCCAGGCGTTGAACGGCGACATCGACGGCCCGGTTTGTCGAATGAGGACGTGAATCTTGTCCATGATGAATTTCTGCGAGGCGAGAATAACTCCGCCGAGACAGCGCCCCTGGCCGTCAATGTGCTTGGTGGCCGAATACACCACACAGTCGGCGCCGAGCGCGAGCGGGCTCTGGAACAAGGGCGTGGCGAACACATTATCGACGACAAGCGTCGCGCCCGCCTCGTGCCCAATCTTCGCCACCTCCGCTATATCGATGACCTCAAGCGCCGGGTTGGTCGGACTTTCCAGAAAGAAGGTCTTAGTGTTAGGCCGTACCGCATTGCGCCAGGCGGCAAGGTCGCAGCCGTCGACGAGCGTGGAGGCGACACCGAAACGCGGCAGATAATCTTCCACGACATAGCGGCACGAACCGAACATGGCCTTCGACGCCACGACATGATCGCCGGCCTTGAGCTGGCCGACCAGCGACAAGGTCACGGCGGCCATTCCGGTGGCGGTGGCGCGGGCCGCCTCGGCGCCTTCCAGGGCCGCCATGCGCCGCTCGAACATATCGACGGTCGGATTGGCAAACCGCGAATATTGATATCCGGGATCTTCGCCCTTGAAGCGGGATTCCGCCTGGGCGGCACTGTCGTAGACATAGCCTTGAGTGAGGAAGAGCGCTTCCGAGGTCTCGCCGAACTGCGAGCGCAACGTGCCGGATTGGACAAGGCGAGTTTCCGGGCGGTAGCCCTTTTTTGCGGACGCGGACATGTGGCCCTCCTAGCCAGCAAGCCTTTTGGCCGAGCGGAGATCGGCCAAAAACAAACCCGGCCGGGAGGAAAATTCCTCTGGCCGGGCTCATGCGTCCCCGGCCTTTTAGCAACTTGTTTTACGTGGCTGCAAGCCGGCCGGCTCAAATGACCACGGAATAAAGTGGTGTATACGACGCGCCAATCTTTGCGTCAAACCGGTCGTCGGATT
>DASPWC010000404.1:0-3141 GCA_035622055.1 Xanthobacteraceae bacterium
CGGTTTCGTCATGGGCACCAACGATCTCGCCAAAGATACGCGTGCGCGGCTCGTGCCCGGCCGGGCGCCGATGGTGCCGTGGCTGATGAATTGTCTGGCCGCGGCGCGCGCCTACGGGCTCGACATCCTCGACGGCGTCTACAACGATATCGACAATGCCGCGGGCTTGGTCGAGGAATGCCGGCAGGCGCGCGACCTCGGGTTCGACGGCAAGACGCTTATCCATCCGCGTCAGATCGAGCCGTGCAATCAGGCATTCTCGCCGACGCCGGAAGAAGTTGCGGAGGCGCATAAAATCCTCGCCGCATTCGATCTACCTGAAAACGAGAACAAGGCTGTCATTCAGGTCGATGGCCGCATGGTCGAGCGCCTGCATGCCGAAATGGCGCGGCGCACCGTCACAATCGCCGACGCGATTGCGAAGAGAAGGCAGCAGCCGGGAGTCGACCTGAATGCAAATACCGGCCGATTCGGTCTAACACTCCCAAACAACTCCCTTTAATTGATCTCGTTAGCGGCAATGGAGTCCATTCGCGCTTCCGCGCGTATCGTTTTCACGCTTTGCCTCATCCGAATTCCTCGGCGTCAACTTGTTTTCAGCACCGCTGGCGGTGTACACGAGCCGTCGATCACGGGTGTCTTCGGCCAGTAGGCGCGAATATAGAGCGAGAAGTCGGCGCCCTTCGGTGCCGGCAGCCAGTTCGACTGCTGCGCTTCGGCAGGGGCTTCGCTCTGCACATAAATCGTGAGCGAGCCGTCTGGGTTGGCTTTCAGTGCCCTGCTCTTGGTGCCGAGCGAATAGCGCTCAAGATCGTTGGGCGCGAAGAAATGATGCTCATTGTAAAGGGTCAGCGACCAGAAGCCGTTAACGGGCGGAGTCCGATCGTTGGGGAAGGTCACCGTATAGCTGTTGGCGCCGCTGAGCCGCCCGCCCGCCGCATCGAGATCCTGGTAAAAATACTTCGTCTCATTGGGTGAGTTGACGAGGATGTTGGACTTTGCAGTCGCCGTGCCGGTGAAATAGTCGGCGCCAAACGCGGCCTCGTTGTTGATTGTGCTCCAGTTGTAGGGAAGCTGCTTTCCATAGTTGCGGAACTGGAACAAAGGCCTTGACGAGTTCGTCGTCTGCCTCCGCGGCAGTCTGAATCAGAACCGGTTTGATCGCGGGATTGTTTTTGATGGCTTCAAGGAGAGCATATATCTGCGCGTAGCGTGCTTCTTCCCCCGGCAGTGGCGGGGCATCGGCAAGAACGGCGGGAAGTTCGTCGAAGAATTTCTCCCGGAATACCCATTGCGTTTCGGCTTCGCCGATGGCCTCTTTCGGCGGCAGCTTTCTGATCTGGCTCCAGTCCTCGGATTTCATCGTGCCGTCATACTCGGCCAGCGGGTAAACCAAGATCTGTTGCAGTACGCCTGAATGGCGCGTTTGTGATGCCTTTAGGCACATCGCCATGCCAGTCCGGGCCGACCACCATGTAGAAGCTGGGCGTCGCGCCGTACATTTTGCCGAGTTGCACGACCCCGTCGGTGCGCAGATCGACCACTTGATAGACCCAGAAGCGCTCGCCGAAGTTTGGCAACCTGAATCACTACGGGCGTAATATCCAGCGCCAGTGAGCCCGCGCCATAAACCACGTCCTCATTAGGGCGTGCCACGATCCGCTGATCGAGCGTGATGTAGTCGGTGAGCATGGCGACGCGGTTGAGCGGCGCGGTCGGGACCGGGCCCGCCATGACGATCTCCGTGACGTCCTTAGACGGCTGCCGCCGGTTGAAGATGTTTACAAGCGGCCACCCAGAAATAGGCGTCCCGCGCAACAAGCTTGGCGTAGGCCTCGGTGATTTTGACGCGCGTTGGGGCCAGGCGGTAATGCCAGCGCCCATCCCGGCGATGGCGCCAGCGGTTGCGGATTCAATTCGGCCGCTTGAGCCGGAGGGGATGCTTGACCGGCTAGAAGCGAAGCAGCGGCGAGCGTCGATGCGCCAAAAATGGTGTTGCGGCGCGTGATTCGCGTGCTCATGGGATACTCCCTTCCACACTAGTCAACAGCTTCAGTAATATCGGTATTTGGGTCCGCCTCCCGCGATCTTTCGCGTCTGTTAAGGGCCCGGATCGACCGACGGCCAGAGCGTAGGCCGGCAAGACGTCAGGTCAATGTCCGCTTTGGGTCACCTGGCTGGCGCCCGGCTTTCCGCGGTCGCCGCAGCGCTGGTCGCGTGCGGTGGGGGTTAACCGCGGCGTTCTATGAGTACCTGCCCTAGTTCTTCAGTCGATATCCGGTGTTGAAGAACCACCAGACGATGGCGAGGCAGACGGCGAGAAAAACCAGCGTCATCCCCAGGCTCACTTCAATATTTACGTCGGCGATATCGAAAAAGCTCCAGCGAAAACCGCTGATCAAATAGACGAGCGGATTGAACAGCGTCACCGTGCGCCAGAACGGCGGCAAGACGCTCGTGGGATAGAAAGTGCCGCCGAGAAACGTCAAAGGCGTAATGATCAACAGCGGCACGATCTGCAATTTCTCGAAACCGTCGGCCCATAGTCCGAGGATGAAGCCGAACAGGCTGAAACTGACGGCGGTGAGGACCAAAAAGGCAAGCATCCAGGCCGGGTGCGCAATCTGGATCGGCACGAACAGTCCCGACGTCGCAAGGATGATGATGCCCAGGATGATCGATTTGGTCGCCGCCGCGCCGACATAGCCGAGCACGATCTCGAACGAGGAGACCGGCGCCGAGAGGATTTCGTAGATCGTGCCAACGAAACGCGGAAAAAAGATGCCGATCGCCGCATTGGTCACGCTTTGTGTCAGCAGCATCAGCATGATCAATCCCGGCACTATGAAGGAGCCATAGCGGACGCCCTCGATCTCCGTGATCCGCGATCCGATCGCCGCGCCGAACACGATGAAATAAAGCGAAGTCGAGATCACGGGGGACACTACGCTTTGAAACAGCGTCCGCCCGGTTCGCGCCATCTCGTACCTGAATATTGCTCGCACCGCGTAGAGGTTCATCGCCGCTCCCTCACAAGGTCGACGAAAATATCCTCCAGCGAGCTCTGAGTGGTGTGCAGATCCTTAAATCTAATCCCTGCGTGCTGCAGATCGTCGAGCAGGGCCGTAATTCGGGTGTGCT
>DASPWC010000405.1:0-3563 GCA_035622055.1 Xanthobacteraceae bacterium
CCGCGACCTCAACCATCGCCACGGTTTATGGCGTCGTACAGCGCCCGTTCGATCATGACACCGATCAATGTCTTGCGATAGGCGCCGCTGGCGTGGATATCGTCGGGCGGATCGACGGCCGCGGCCGCCGCCGCGCCAGCCTTGGCGATTGCCGCTTTGCCGATATCGCAGCCTTCCAAAAGATCTTCGACGGCGGCAAGCCGCAGCGGACGGTCGGCGATTCCGACCGCGCCGGCGCGGACATGGCGAAATTTTTGCTCGCGGGCGTCGAAAACTATGGCGGCGGCGGCCAGGGCGAAATCTCCCCGCCGGCGCGCGAATTCCCGAAAGCCGAAGCGGCGGTCCTCCGGCCAAGCAGGGAAGCGAATTTCCGAAACGATCTCGTCCGGCTGCAGGGCGGTTATCAGCGGCCCGCGGAAAAATTCCGCGGCGGCGATGACACGCGGGCCGGCTATACCGAGCGCGACGATTTTTGCTTCGCAGGTGACCGCGATGCCCGGCAGCTCGGCGGCGGGATCGGCATGCGCCAAGCTGCCGCCGACGGTGCCGCGATTGCGGATCTGATAGTGAGCGATATGCTCGACCGCCGTCACGAGAAGCGGATGCGCGCGTCGCAACCGCGGGTGTTCGAGAATATCCTTCCAGCGCACCATGGCGCCGAGACTGACGCCTTCGGCCGCGATCTTGACGTGCCGCAACTCATCGAGCTTGCGCAGATCGACAATCAGCGCCGGCGCAGCGAGCCGAAAGGCCAGCATCGGCACGAGACTCTGGCCACCGGCCAGCACCTTTGCTTCACCGCCATGCGCCGCCAAAAGCGCAACGGCTTCGGCAACTGTCGCCGGACAAGCATAGTCAAAGGGCGGGAGTTTCATCAGCGTTTCACGGTGGCGTTCGACGGCAGCCTTAGACAGCGGCCGCGGCCCGCTTCGAGCCGCCAAAGCAGCAGAAAACTCTAGGCTTTTTCGTAACGCCACAGTGAAACATGGTCAACGGCGGGGCGCTGGCGCCGCTCACCGCAACGCCATGTCGGCCATGTCAAGTGCATGTGATTCTGATAGGCTTTCTCTCAATACGACGAGGCGCAAATCCGCCTGCTCATGTCAGTGGAGGAAATCCATGCTCAAGCGAACGCCGCCGCGTCTCAAAAGCGGCAACAAAAACGGCCGCAAGAACAGGAAGAAAGCCGATCGTAGCGACATCCGAAATGGCAAAAAGCCGCCGCAAGTCCGCGAACTGCCGAAGATCACGATCCACACCGACACGCGCGACATCCTCGCGCACGCCGCCAAAGAGAAGCGCCACGACTATTTTATTGTCGACGTCGACGCCCACGTCACCGAGACCGCGTTCTGGTCCGAAATCATCGACCGCATGGACAGCGACGTCTACCGGCAGATGGCCCGCGCGTTCAAGGATCGCGGTGGCTCGCCGCCGGGCCTCCTGAATGCCACGCCCGGATTCCTGCATCAGGATGTATTCGGGCGCATCCCACACCAGCAAAGGCTCGCCGAGAAAGTGCCGGAGGGACGGGCCCATGCACAAGTAACGCTGGTGCAGCGCGCCATGGATTCGATGGGCATCGATTACATGGTCGTGTTTCCGACGCCGATGCTGGTTCTCGGCATGCATCCGCAGGTCGAAACGGAAGTCGTGATCGGGAACGCCTTCAACAAATGGCTCGCCGAAGAAATTCTGCCGCACGATCCGCGCATCAAAGCGATGCTGTACTTGCCGTTCAATCATCCCGAGGCTTGCGTGGCGGCTGTCGCGGCCTATGCCGACAATCCTGGCGTCATCGGCTATTCGGTCACTTCGACCCGCTTTCGCGCGGTCAATCACGACAGTTACATGCCGCTCTATTCCGCGATCCAGGCGACCGGCAAGCCGCTTGCCTTCCATTCCGGCTTTCACTGGGGCGATCAGTCGATGCAGCAGTGCAACCGCTTCATCTCCATGCACTCACTCTCGTTCGTCTATTACAATCTCATTCACCTCACTAACTGGGTCATCAACGGCCTCCCCGAGCGCTTCCCGAAACTCAACGTGATTTGGATCGAGAGCGGACTCGCCTGGGTGCCGTTTTTGATGCAGCGGCTGGATTCCGAATACATGATGCGATCATCGGAGGCGCCTTTGCTCAAGCGCCGGCCGAGCGAATACATCGCCGACATGTATTTCACGAGCCAGCCGCTCGAACGCTCCAACCTCAAGCTCACGGAAGCAACGTTTGATGCGATCAAGGCCGAGACTCAGTTGCTGTTTTCGTCCGATTGGCCGCATTGGGACTTCGATTTGCCCAGTTCGATCACGGAGCTTCCCTTCCTGAGCGAACAAGCCAAGCGCAATATCCTCGGGCTGAACGCGGCGCGGCTCTTTAAGCTTGAAGTTCCAAAGCACAAGCTGATCAAGGCGAAGTCGCCCGCCGTCGGCATGCCGGTCACGGCCTAGCCGAAAATGGCCGCCTCCCGGACAACCACACCAAAACGCGCCGGCAGACGAGCGCAAAAGGCGTCCCGCCTCCGGGCGGCGAACACGTTCTGCACCCGCGTTCGCGAGGCGCTTAAACGTGGCGCGCCGGATACGATCTCCGATCGGGAGCTGCAGCAGGTGCTTACCGCCGCTGCAAAAATCTACGCGGCAAAGGTGGAGCGGCGCGGCCACGACGTCGCGCCGTTTTCGCCCGGTGCGGTGACGGCGACCGAAACAGTCGTGACCGCTTGCGGAATGATCCGCGCGGCCGATCTCAATATGTTCGACGTGGCGATCTGGTTTCACCGCCCGCAAGGTATCGAGTAAAGCATGATCCCGAAAAGTGGATACCGGTTTTCCGAAAAGATCATGCTCAAATAACAAGCATGATCGCGAAAAAGCCCGCCCTCGGAATCGATCCGAGGGTAGATACCGGTTTTCGGAGAAGATATGCTCAAACGACAAGCTAAAGCGAAATACCGAATCAACCTAAAATAATTTCGCTTTAGACCATGATCGCAAAAAGCCCGGCCCGGTACGACGCGCGCGAGCAAAGACGGAGTTTGGAATGGACGAGGTGGCTATTGCCAAACTGGCCGATATCGCCGACGGCGATTATCGGATTTTCGCGCTCGACAATATCGAAGTCGGCATTTTCCGCGCCGGCAGCAAAGTGCTCGCCTATGAGAATGTCTGTCCTCATGCCGGCGGGCCGGTCTGCCAGGGCAAGATCTTCAAGAAGGTCGAACAAGTCATTTTACCGGACAAAACGAGCGCCGGTCTACGCTTTGGCAAACAGCGCCACATTGTTTGCCCGTGGCACGGCTACGAATTCGATCTTGCGACCGGCTGCCATCCCGGCGATCCAGCGATTCGGCTGACGCCGGTCCCAGTCGCCGTCCGCAACGAGCAAATTTACATCGGCGTTCCCGATTAAGCCGCAGCGCATCGCTTGCGCCACCCTCGCATCCGGCTCCTCAGGATAAAGCGGGCGTCTCGCGCAACATCTCGGCGGCAAGCTTTTCGGCGACCATGATCGTCGGGATGTTGGTGTTGCCGCGCGGGATCGTCGGCATGATCGACGCATCGAT
>DASPWC010000406.1:0-5140 GCA_035622055.1 Xanthobacteraceae bacterium
TTGTCGGGCAGGAAGCGGTCGGTGATGTAGCGATGCGACAGCGTCGCCGCGGCGACGAGTGCGCCGTCGGTGATCTTGACCTTGTGATGCGCCTCGTATTTTTCCTTCAAGCCGCGCAGGATCGAGATCGTGTCTTCGACCGACGGCTCGTCGATATAGACCGGCTGGAAGCGCCGCGCCAAAGCGGCGTCTTTCTCGACATGTTTCTTATATTCGTCGAGCGTGGTGGCGCCGATGCAATGCAATTCGCCGCGGGCGAGCGCGGGCTTAAGCAGATTGGACGCGTCCATCGCGCCATCGGCTTTGCCGGCGCCGATGATCGTATGCATCTCGTCGATAAAAAGAATGTAAGCGCCGGCCGAGCCGGTCACCTCCTGCAGCACGGCTTTGAGCCGTTCCTCGAACTCGCCGCGATATTTCGCGCCGGCGATCAGCGCGCCCATGTCGAGCGCAAGGAGTCTCTTGTCTTGCAGGCTCTCGGGCACGTCGCCGTTGACGATGCGCAGCGCCAGGCCCTCGACGATCGCGGTCTTGCCGACGCCAGGCTCCCCGATCAGCACGGGATTATTCTTGGTCCGACGCGAAAGCACCTGGATGGTGCGGCGGATTTCTTCGTCGCGGCCGATCACCGGATCGAGCTTGCCGTCGCGCGCGGCCTGGGTGAGATCGCGCGCATATTTCTTGAGCGCGTCATAGGCGTTTTCGGCGGACGCGGAATCGGCGGTGCGGCCTTTGCGCAGCGCTTCGATCGCGGCATTGAGCCCTTGTGGCGTGACGCCGGCGTCTTGAAGAATCTTGGCCGCTTCGCTGCCCTTCTCGATGGCCAAAGCAAGCAGGAGCCGCTCGACTGTGACGTAGCTGTCGCCGGCTTTTTCGCCCGCTTTTTCCGCGGCGTCGAACACACGCGCTAGCGCCGGGTCGAGATAGATCTGCCCCGCCCCGCCGCCCGAGATTTTCGGCCGCTTGTTCAGCGCCGCGTCGACGGCGGCGAGCGCGGCGCGCGAATTGCCGCCGGCGCGGTCGATCAAACCCGCGGCGAGCCCTTCGGGGTCGTCGAGCAGGACCTTTAGCAGATGTTCGGGGGAAAATTGCTGGTGTCCCTCGCGCTGGGCGAGTGACTGGGCAGACTGCACGAAACCGCGGCTGCGGTCGGTATACTTCTCGAAGTTCATGTCCTCTCCCTCGGCCTATTCCAGTCGCCCTACGAGCAGATCAGACTGCCGAACTTCGTCACGGCCGGACTTGTTCCGGCCATCCACGTCTTTAGCCCCACCGGACCAGCGTCCCACCGAAGCAAGAACGCCTCACGGAAGGAAAGACATGGACCCCGCGACTTAGGCCACCCCACAGGTCGGTCCGAAGTGGCCGACCCGATGACGGCCTTCGCGACACCGTTCTTCGAACGGCCAAGCGCGGGCATGACGACGATAAGGCTCTAATCTCACCTGCTCCAACACGAAGGCGTGGCCGGAACATCCTCATTGGAAGTATTTTTGCCGGCCCTGCCCTTGAGGCAAATCAAGCAAACCCGGCAATTTTGGGTGAGTGCCGTAATGGCCACTCACAGACTATGAATATGGGAGCGGGGGTAAGGGGGTGGAAGGGGTGGAATGCGCGGCTTGCTAGATCCTGGATTCCCGCGTACGCGGAAATGAGTGGAAAATCCAAATTCCGCTCGTTTCCGCGAAAGCGGGAACCTAGGCGAAGACTTCGCGCTGGATCGCTTCGTCGCTATCGCGCGTCGCAATGACGGCCCGTCGTTCACATGCGCAGGAGCCGCTTGGCGTTGCCGGAGGATCTTGGCTTTGTCCTCGTCGCACAGCGGCACCGATTCCATCCATTTGGTCGCCGGGGGATTCGGCACGAACAGCCAATCGACCGCGAACAGGATGCGGTCGATACCCATTTCCATGACGCAGCACAGCAGCGCCGGATTGGAAAAATTGCCGCTCGTGGTGACGTAAAAATTGTTGCAGAAAATCTCGCGGAAATTCGCCGCCTTGCCGCAAGGACGTTTCAGCGTGGTGTCGACCCGCCAGACCAGAAACGGCAACGTCTCGCCGAGATGGCCAAGAATGATTTTCAGCTTCGGGTATTTTTCGAACACGCCGGAGAGGACGAGACGGATGGCAAGCGTCGCCGTCTCAACCGTATAGCCCCAGGTGGCGCGCGTGAGCATCGGGAAATCCTTGGCGTAGTCGCCGTAATAGATGCGCATCACGTCGGCTTGCGGCAGCGACGGATGCATGTAGATCGGCAGGTCGAGCTTCTCGGCGCGCCATAGATCGGCCAGAAGTGCTGGTCGTCGAGAAAGGCGCCGTTGGCGAGGCCGTGCAGCATGGCGCCCTTGAAGCCGAGCTTGGCGGTGCGTTCGAGCTCGTCGCGGCGGCATCCGGCACCGCGGTCGGCAACGCGGCGAAGGCGGCGAAGCGCCGCGGATTGGCGGCGACCACCTGATGCAGCCGATCGTTGACGCGCCGCGTCACGGCGGCCGCGGTTTCTGCGGGAAGCTTTTGCGTCGACGGCGCGCCGTGCGAGAGCACTTGAATGTCGATTGCGGCTTCGTCCATCTCCTTGAGCCGCAGCGCGTTGAGATCTTGCAGCCGCGAATACTGCTCGCCCGGCCGCCCGGCCTCGCCGCCGGTATAGGTTTTCTCCAGTTCGTCGTCTCAGTAATGCTCTTCGAGCGCGATGACGGGACAATGCGGTTTCTTGAACATTGCGACTCCCCTCCCCTCGTTCCGGCGCGTTGAAGCTCGGCTGGGGCGAAGAGTCAAACCGGATGTTGCCGATAATAGTCCGCGTCGTCGGCGCTTTGCGTCCAGCCGTCGCGACCGCGCCACTCGAGGTGACGGACGCTCATGTCGCTGCCGTAACGAACGCGAAAGAGGAGTGTACGGTGCGGCCCGTTGGCATATTCGTGGACCTCGCCGGGCGGATGAACGACGAAAGCGCCTGGCTTCACGACGATGGTTTCGTCCGGCGTGCGCATGGTGCCGCCGCCTTCGAAACAGAAATAGATTTCGGTCGCCCGCGGATGGCAATGATAGGGGCTGATCTGCCCGGGCTCCCAGCAGGCGACGGTGACATCGCCCTCTTCCACCCGGCCCAGGATTTTTTCGACGTGTCTCCTGGGATTGAATTCGGCCTCGGCGACGATGCTGAAGACTCTCATTGCTCCTCCTCAGGCGGCGCTTTGTTGCAATAAGCTTAAGAAGTTAGACAAAGCCGGACACGGGTAACAGGACATTAATCGCGCCGGCGTAACCTATCCTTCATTATTCGCGCAGAGGGCATGATCCGGAAAAAGCCTGTCCCGAACTTGATCCGGGGTGGAAACCGGTTTTTCGAAAAGATCATGCCTTGTCAAACATCTGGAATAGCAATCGATTCAACTTGAAACGATTGCGCTCCGGCCGGCCGAACGGCGATGCGGTTCAAGAACAACACGGTTTGACAACGACCATGAACGAGACCCGCGGTAGCCGGCGGACCAAGAGCTTCTTGCGCGGCCTGATCTATGACTGCCGCAAGCGGGGCGCGCTCGACTGCACCATCCGCGATCTCTCCGACGATGGCGCGCGCATCGCCTTTTCCGCCACCGTGGCGCTGCCCGAAGTGATCGAGCTTGACATCCCGCAACGCGAATTGCGGCGGCAAGCGCGGGTGGTCTGGCGCAGGAACGACGAAGTCGGCCTGTCCTTTGTTGAAATAGACGGCGCGGTCGAGCATGCGGCTCCGGCGACCGCCGCCGAAATCAGAGCGCGCATCGGCGCGCTCGAAGCCGAAATCGCCACGCTGCGGGCGCGTCTTGCAAGTCTCGACGAAGACGATGCTCCGGCCGACGGCGAGGCCGCGGTCTAACTTCTCGATTCGCGTTTTTCGTCCCGCGCATCGCTCTCGCTTTCGGATGCGCGAGCCTGATAGTCTCCGCCCCCCGACGAGGGCCAAACAACGAGGAGGCGATCATGGCAAAAGGCTATTGGATAGCGACCTATTTCTCGATCTCCAATCCGGACGCGCTGGCGGAATATGCCAAGCTGGCGGGACCCGCGATTAGCGCCGCCGGCGGCCGTTTTCTTGCCCGCGGCACAGCGGCCAGGGCGTACGAAAAAGGCGTCAAACAGCGGGTCGTACTGATCGAGTTCGATAGCGTCGATAAAGCGGCCGCGGCTCACGACAGCCCGGGCTACCAGGCGGCGCTGAAAGTGCTCGGCAATGCAGTGGAGCGCGACTTGCGTATCGTCGAAGGGCTCACCTGAGCCCGGCCTTCGGTTTCGCGCGGCGGCGCGATCATCGGTTCGGCGACGGTGCGGACACCTGATCGAAGATCTTGTCGCCCTGCAGGTCGATGATCTGCCTCGCTTTATTGACGGTAAAGGTCACCGCGTCGTCGTAGGCCGCGTAGCTGTCGGCGCGGATGAAGCGGTGCTCCTTGCGCATGCCGCCGATCTCGCGCTCGATCGTGCCCGCGGTCTGATAGTGGCTGTTGTTCTTGTAGGGCGCCGCGCGAATGGTGAAGCCTTTGTATTCGACCGGTTCGGCCGGCCTGCCGGCTTTCACGTCGGCGCGGCGGCCGAACAGGGCACTGAGAAAGGACATGGCCGGCCTCCATTCGTCGTTCGCGGTTCTGCGTCTCGGCGCGCGAAGGACGCATCGCTGTGGCTGCAACGTGTCGCAACGTCTTGCGGTTAAGCCGTGCGATCCATTGCGACACCTGATAATACTCCCGCTCGTTCGCGTCCGCATCCATCATGGAGTGAGTGCAATGCCGAAAGCCTATTGGGTGACCTGCTACCGTTCGATTTCCGATCCGCAAAAAGTCGCGGCCTATGCCAAGTTGGCGCCGGCGGCGACCGCGCAATTCGGCGCCCGTTACATCGCGCGCGGCACGGCGGCGGCAGCCTTCGAAGCCGGCCAGAAGGAACGCATCGTCATCTCCGAATTTCCGAGCATGGAGAAAGCCGTCGCCGCCTATCGCAGCCCCGCCTACCAGGAAGCACTCAAGGCGCTCGGCGACGGCGCCGTGCGCGACATCCGCATCGTCGAAGCGCTGGAGTAGCCGTTCATGCCAAGTATTCAGATTCTCAACCCCGACAGCCTCGGCAAGCCGCTCGGGCAGTATTCGCAGCTGACGCGG
>DASPWC010000407.1:0-5251 GCA_035622055.1 Xanthobacteraceae bacterium
GACGGTTCGGGACGCCAAGAATCCAAGAAACTCGAGCGTAGCGCCGGCCTGGTTTACGCCACCGAGAGCATGCGGCTGACGACGCGGCTGATGCAGCTTGCATCGTGGCTTTTGCTGCACCGGGCGGTCAAGGAAGGCGAAATGACGCTTGCCCAAGCTCACAAGGAAAAAAGCAAGGTCAGACTTGCGGCCTGCGAGCCGGGCGATGCCAAATCGCTGGCGCTGTTGCCGGCGAAATTGCAGGAACTGATCTCGCGTTCCACGAAACTGCAATCCGAAGTGCGACGCCTCGACGCGACTATGCACGCCTCGACGGCGCCCGCATTAGCGGCCGATAATCCCGTGGAACGCCAGCTGGGGCTTTTGAAGGCGGCCTTCGAATCCGACGCCTAGAGGCATGATCTTTCTGGAAGGCAGGATCGCGCGCCGGATCATGTCCGGAACGGGCATTTTCCGGGTCATGCTTTAGTTCGCGCTATTTCTTCAAAAAGCCCGAGAATTTCTTCTGGAAGCGCGACAACCGTCCGCCGCGATCGACCAGATGCTGCTGGCCGCCGGTCCAAGCCGGATGCGACTTCGGATCGATGTCCAAATGCAGCGTATCGCCGGGTTTGCCCCAGGTCGTTCGCGTGGCGAACTCGGTGCCGTCGGTCATGACGACCTTGACGGTGTGATAGTCGGGATGGGTATCGGGTTTCATCGGCCTAATGCAGCTATTTCGGACAAATTTGGCAGCTATATAACGCGGCAGTCCGCGCCGGACAAGCACCGCGGTTGTTTGCGCACGTTGCCATAGGCGCTTTCAAGGGGCATTGTCGCGCCGCTTCGGGGCAGCGGGGGCGGCGAAGACGCTATCCGGCGCTAAATTTGCCGAGATTTCGACATGGATGTGCGGGTCCAGAATCTGCGTAATCAGCGCGATACGGCTGCTCCGGCGACAGCCGCCGCAGCCGCGATCGAGCCGGCAGGGAAGGACCCGTGGGCAGGGGCCAGCAAAACTGCGCCGGAGGGGCCCAAGCTCAATTTGCGCCCGCTCGCGTCGCTCGTGCCCTACGTCAAACGCTATCGCGGCCGCGCGCTGGCGGCATTTGGGGCCCTGATTCTCGCGGCAGTGACGACGCTCGTCGTGCCGATCGCGGTTCGGCGCATGATCGATTTCGGCTTCACCGGCCGCGGGCTCGCGCTGATCAACAGTTATTTCCTGGTCATGATCGGCGTCGCGGCCGTGCTCGCATTCGCAAGCGCCGCCCGCTACTACCTGGTAACGACGCTCGGCGAGCGCATCGTCGCCGACCTGCGCGGCGATGTCTTCGCGCATCTGACCTCCTTGTCGGCTGCGTTCTTCGATGAAGCCAAGACCGGCGAAATGGTTTCACGGCTCACCGCGGACACGACCCAGATCAAGGCCAGCGTTGGCTCCTCCATCTCAGTCGCGCTACGCAATCTCGTGCTGTTTATCGGCGCTTCGATCATGATGGTCGTAACGAGCCCGCGGCTTTCCGGCTTCGTGCTGGCGGCTATCCCGGTGATCGTCTTGCCGCTTTACGCCTTCGGCCGCGCCGTGCGGCGCCGATCGCGCTCCGCGCAGGACACGCTTGCCGACGCCTCCGCCTATGCGGCGGAATTGATCGGTGCGGTACGTGTTCTGCAGGCCTTCACCAACGAACAGCTCGGTATCACGCGGTTTCGCGACGCGGTCGAACGCGCCTTCGAAGCAGCGCGAGATTCGATCCGCGCCCGCGCGACCCTCACCGCGATCGCGATCTTCCTCGTCGCGACAAGCGTCGTCGTCGTACTTTGGGTCGGCGCGCATGAAGTGCTCAGCGGGCAAATGACGCCCGGCCGGCTCGGCCAATTTATTCTCTATGCCGTGTTCGCCGCCGGAGCGCTCGGCTCGCTCTCGGAAATCGGCGGCGAAATTGCAGCCGCTTCCGGCGCGGCGGAGCGATTGTTCGAGATTCTTTCCATCAAGCCCGGTATTTGCAGTCCCGCGCAGCCAGCCGCACTGCCAACGCCGCCGCGTGGCGAGGCCGCCTTTGAGAATGTTTATTTTCATTATCCGAGCCGGCCTACCGTTTCGGCGCTCAACGGGGTTTCATTTCCCGTACGCCAGGGTGAAAAGCTTGCGATTGTCGGTCCATCCGGCGCGGGCAAAAGCACTATCTTTCATCTGCTCTTGCGCTTCTATGATCCTACCTCGGGTCGCATCACGCTCGATGGCGTGCCACTGACCGATCTCAATCCGGCGCAATTGCGCCGGCGCATTGCGCTCGTGCCGCAAGACAGCGTCATGTTCGCCGCCTCGGTGCGCGACAACATCCGCTTCGGCCGCCCCGATGCGTCAGATGCCGATGTGACGCGCGCCGCCGAGCTTGCGCATGCTGCAGCCTTTATTGCCGGCCTGCCGGAGGGCTTGGATACGCCGGTCGGCGAGCGCGGCGTCAGGTTATCCGGCGGCCAGCGCCAGCGCATTGCGATCGCGCGCACCATCCTGCGCGATGCGCCGCTTCTTCTGCTCGACGAAGCGACCTCCTCGCTCGACGCCGAAAGCGAAACGCAAATCGCCGCCGCTCTGGCCGATCTGATGCGCGAGCGCACCACGATCGTGATTGCGCATCGGTTGGCGACCGTTCTCTCCTGCGACCGCATCCTGGTGATGGAGGATGGCCGCATCGTCGAGGAGGGCACGCATCTGACGCTTGCCGCCGCGGGCGGGCTCTATGCGCGGCTCGCGAAATTGCAATTCGGGGGCGCATAAAAATCTAGCGCATGATCTGGCAAAAGCCTGCCCCGGACACCGATCCGGGGTGGGAACCGTTTTTCCGAGACGATCATGATCAAACGATTCACCCTAAAATCATTTCGCTTTACGGCCGCCAGCTCAAGCGATGAACGGGTTTGCCCGAGATCGGATTTTTTCCGGCGCCGGTGACGACGAAGCCCTCTTTGCCATAGAATGCAACCGCGTGCGCATTATCGGTATTGACGTCGAGATCAAGGCCTTGCGGTGAAATGCGCTTGGCCTCCGCGATCAGCGCAGCGCCTACGCCCGATCGCCAGTGTTGCGGCGCCACGACAATCTGGTCGAGATAAAGAGTGCCCGGATCGACGGTGACGAAGCCGATCATCACGCCGCCGGCTTCGGCGATGACGATTTCCGCGACAGGGACAAGCGCACTTCGCCATCGTTCGCGCCACCACGCGAGCCGCTCGGCGAAATCGATCTGCGGATAGGTTGCTTCCCAGGCCTCCAGCCATAGCGCGATCGAAGCGTCCTCGTCACGCGCCGCATCGTAGCGCCGGAGCTTAAAGTTGCTCACGGCAGGACGGGCTGGCTGCCGGCCTGCTTGCTCGTTTCCTTGCCGGCCTCGTTCAACAGGCGCAAGAGTTCGCGATGCATTGTCTCATTTCCGGCGACGACATTACCCTTGGTGAGAACGGCGTCACCACCGTCGAGATCGCTGACGAAGCCGCCGGCCTCGCGCACCAAGAGTAAACCCGCGGCCAGATCCCATGGCGACAGATCGCGCTCCCAATAAGCATCGAGTCGTCCGGCAGCAATCCAGGCGAGATCGAGCGCGGCGGCGCCGTAGCGGCGCAATCCGGCGAAATGGCGCTGCGCGGCGGCGATTTCGTTGCGCGCCAGCGCCAGATCGCCGCGGCCGTAATGCGGCAGGCCGCAGGCCACGATGGCGTCGGCCAGACGCTCGCGCGCCGCAACCCGAATGCGCTTGTCGTTGAGGAACGCGCCCTTGCCGCGCTCGGCGACGAACATTTCGTCGTTGGCCGGATTATAGATCAGGCCGGCGACGATCGCCCCGTTGCGCTCCAGCGCGATCGAAAGGGCAAAATGCGGAATTCCGTGGAGAAAGTTCGTGGTGCCGTCGAGCGGGTCGACGATCCAGCGATGGGTTTTGTCGGAGCCTTCGCGGGCGCCGCCTTCCTCGCCAAGAAAGCCGTAATCTGGCCGCGCCTTGGCAAGCTCTTCGCGCAGAACCGCTTCGGCGCGGTGATCGGCGGCAGTAACGAAATTGCGTGGCCCCTTGACCGAAACCTGAAGATACTCGATTTCGCCCAAATCGCGCTTAAGGCCGCGGGCGGCGCGATGGGCCGCCTTGATCATCACATTGAGGACCGCGGAGTGGAGCATGGTGGGCGTCTCGTTGGGCTTAACGCATGGTCAAATTTTGCGAAGGCGACACGGGCAAACAACAGGCCAAAGCGGTCGCGTCAAGTCACACTTCTTCTCATGCTCCTTGGCGAGAATAGGGGGAGGGCGTGCCTGTCGTGTGTCAACGTGACAGTGACATCACGTTTTCGTCATTGCCGCACAGCCCGGCTTGCCGGCCGGAGAAGTGGGTAGGATGGGTTGAGCGGAAGCGAAACCGATCGAGTGACCCGCGCCACAACGCGGTGGCTTTCGCTGCGCTCAACCCACCCTACAGTACTGCTTCGTCATTCCGGCCAAACGCGCGCAGCGCGCGCGAGCCAGAATCCATGTCGCGAAGCGATCAGCAAGGTTATGGGTCTTGAAGCCCAATCGCCGTGGCGGCAGCGCAGCAAACAAAGCGTTCCATTCGTCCCCGCGCAGCGTCTTGCGCAAAACCGGCCAATGCGCGGGCACGACAATTCAAACAAATCTCATTTTGCCTTAGCCTGCTCCTGGGCCTGACGCGCCTTTTGCATTGCGTCAATCCACGGCTTGGACTCCGCTTCGCCGACGCCGCGCGTCTTGGGATCGAGCTTGTCCATGAAACCGTCGAGTTCGAGATCGGTCTCGCCGCCGGCGCGCGAGATCAGATGCCATTTGACCGCTTCGGCCGCATCGGCGGGCGCGCCCCTGCCGTCGGCCAGGATCCGCGCGAGCCGGTCCTGGGCGATGGCGCTGCCGTGCATCGCGGCTTTGCGGAATATCGCCGCGGCGGCTGCTTCGTCGCGATCGATACCGTCGCCATTGAACAGCGCGATGGCGTATTCTACCTGCGCGTCGGTGTTGTCGGCCAGCGCCGCTCGCGACCAAAGGCGCACCGCCTCGTGCATATCCTGCGGCACGCCGCGTCCCACTTTGTAAAAGGTTCCGAGCGCATATTGCGCATCCGGATTGCCGGCGTCGGCGGCGACGCGCAGCAATTGGGCGGCGCGAGCGAAGTCCTGCGGAAACATCTGGCCTTCGATATAGAGCAAAGCCAGATCGTAGGCGGCGACGGGGTGACCGAGCTTGGCGGCAGCCTCAAGCCATTGCGTGCTCGCT
>DASPWC010000408.1:0-4502 GCA_035622055.1 Xanthobacteraceae bacterium
GCTTCCGGCACCGCGCGGTTGATGATCTTGAAATAGCCGCCGCCGGCGAGCTTCTTGAATTTCACCAGCGCGAAATCCGGCTCGATGCCGGTGGTGTCGCAATCCATGACCAGCCCGATCGTGCCGGTCGGCGCCACCACGGTCGCCTGCGCGTTGCGGTAGCCGTGCGCCTCGCCAAGCGTGAGCGCGCTATCCCAGGCGCGTTTGGCGTGTTCGGCGAGCTTCCTGTCCGGGCAGGATTTGTGGTCGAGCGGAACCGGCGCGTTGGTCATCTGCTCATAGCCGGTGCGGTCGCCATAAGCGGCGCGGCGATGATTGCGCATCACGCGCAGCATCACGTCGCGGTTTTCGGCGAAGCGCGGGAAAGCGCCGAGCTCGGCCGCCATTTCGGCGGAGGTGGCATAGGAGACGCCGGTCATGATCGACGAAAGCGCGGCACAAATCGCGCGCCCGGCTTCCGAGTCGTAGGGAATGCCCGACGACATCAACAGTCCGCCGACATTGGCGTAGCCGAGCCCGAGTGTGCGGAAATCGAAAGAGCGCTGCGCGATCTCGCGCGAGGGGAACTGCGCCATGAGCACGGAGATTTCCAGAACGACGGTCCACAGCCGCACCGCGTGCTCGTAGCCTTCGATGTCGTAGGCGTGCGTCTTCTCGTCGTGGAACGACAACAGGTTCAGCGAAGCGAGATTGCACGCCGTGTCGTCGAGGAACATGTATTCCGAGCACGGATTTGAGGCGATGATCGGCCCAGACGCGGCGCAGGTGTGCCAGTCGTTGATGGTGGTATGGAATTGCAGGCCGGGATCGGCGCTCGCCCAGGCGGCGTAGCCGATCTTTTCCCACAGATCGCGCGCCTTCACCGTCTTGGCGATCTTGCCGGGCTTGGTGCGCCAGAACAGATCCCAATCGCGATCGGCTTCGACCGCTTTGAGAAACTCGTCGGTGACGCGGACCGTATTGTTGGAATTCTGGCCGGAGACCGTGAGATAGGCTTCCGAATCCCAATCGGTGTCGTAGACCGGGAAATTGAGATCGGTATAGCCTTGCTTGGCGAATTGGATCACGCGGCGGATGTAATTGTCCGGCACGTGGTTCTTGCGCGCCGCCTTGATCTCGCGCCGCAGCACGGGATTTTTTTCAGGATCGAAGCAATCGTCGCCCGAACCCTCGCAATTCACGCAAGCTTTGAGGATCGAGCGCAGATGTCTTTGATTGATCTTGGAGCCGGTGACGAGATTGGCGACCTTGTGCTCCTCGATCACCTTCCAGTCGATGAACTGCTCGACGTCGGGATGATCGACGTCGAGAATCACCATCTTGGCCGCGCGGCGCGTGGTGCCGCCCGACTTGATCGCGCCCGCCGCGCGGTCGCCGATCTTAAGAAAGCTCATCAGGCCGGACGACTTGCCGCCGCCCGAGAGCTTTTCGCCTTCGCCGCGCAACCGGGAGAAATTCGAGCCGGTGCCGGAGCCGTATTTGAACAGGCGCGCCTCGCGCACCCACAGGTCCATGATGCCGCCTTCGTTGACGAGGTCGTCATTGATGGACTGGATGAAACAGGCATGCGGCTGCGGATGCTGGTAGGCGGTCGCCGATTGAACGAGCTTTCCGGTTATGTGGTCGACGTAGAAGTGGCCCTGGCTCGGACCGTCGATGCCATAGGCCCAGTGCAAGCCGGTGTTGAACCATTGCGGCGAATTCGGCGCCACCATCTGCATCGCCAGCATGTAGCGGTGCTCGTCGAAGAACGCGCGCGCGTCGGCTTCCGAGCTGAAATAGCCGCCCTTCCAGCCCCAATAGGTCCAAGTGCCGGCCAGCCGGTCGAAAACCTGCTTGCATGAATGTTCGCCGGTGAGGCGTTCGGCTTCCGGCAGCTCCTTTAAGGTGTCTTCATCGGCAACGCTGCGCCAAAGCCAAGAGGGGACATTCTCCTCCTCGACCTTTTTGAGTCGGGAGGGCACGCCGGCTTTGCGGAAATATTTCTGCGCCAGCACGTCGGAGGCGACCTGCGACCATTGCTCCGGTACTTCGACATTGTCGGCGTGGAACACCACCGACCCGTCCGGATTGCGGATTTCGCTCATGGTGTGACGGAAAGCGATCTCCGCGTAAGGCGATTGTCCCTCTTTGGTGTAGCGCCGCTCGATCCGCATTTGCTGCCCCTTGATTCCTGGTTCTTAAGTCTCGATGGCCTACGCACTTAATATAGGTCACCGAGCGTTTCCTCGCGACGCGCCGGATATCCGGCCGCGCCGCACTCACTCCCGCTTCCGAACGACGCCTCGACGTTCCGGCCGCGTTCCACCGGTTTGTTTTTCGACGCGAACTCGACCCGCCACGATCCGGCGACAGACATCCACCCCCGCGTCCGCACAGCGCGGAGCGATCCCGAAACCCCTTTTTGGAGAGCCCGGCGGACTTCGTCACCCGCGCGCCGAACTTGAGAAGGCTAGGACAAGCTGGTCACGCGCGTCAAGACTTAGTATGAAATTCTCAACGAACCACTAAATGTGGGGATTGCGGGGAAGAATCGGGAGGGGATGCACAAGTATCGGAGATTCGCGGAGAATCTGAAAGGCCAAAGGGTCCCAAACCGGAATTTTGTTGTTGGCAAAAGTGGATCGCGGACAATCCGCAAGCACTTTCCATCGTTCTCGGCGTTGCAAACGATGGGGATTGTCGGCGTTTCGCTAGCCGGGTGTCGCGATTTTGTCACGTAACCATGCGGCTTTTCCGCCGATTCTCCGTCAAATAGATGCGTTTTCCGGCCACTTCCACCAAAACCGTCCGTCACTGTTGCCGTAAGCCATTGAATCATAATGTATATTTATCCCGCATTCCAAACAACACGAGCGCCCCTCGACCCGCTGCGCGCAACCGGCGGGTGCCGCTACGATACGGCCTGTACGATCGCTCGGTGGCCAGCGGCGGGCACTGTCGTTAACCTTAAAGATGTCTTAGTTTTAAGGCCCGCTGAGTTCGCTTGAGGGTACACAGGGCGGCGAATAAACCTTTTATTAGATGGTCGGGGTCTGGTTCCAGCGTGCAATTCGCGCAGGGCGCGTCATTGCGAGTGCGGCCCTGGTGGCTGCCTGTTCGGCCGCTATCCATAACGATCCGATCAATCAGCGCCTGAATGAAAACGCCCGCGAGGTCGATAGCGAGCTCGCGACCGGGGTCGAAACCAATTACGACGACATGGTCGTTGCGCTGTCCTTCTCGGGCGGCGGCATGCGCGCGGCGGCTTTTTCCTACGGCGTTTTGGAAGGCTTCGATCAAACGCGGGTGCCGACGCGCACCGGCGTCGTCTCTTTGTTGGATCGGCTCGACTTTCTGTCCGGCGTCTCCGGCGGGTCGATTCTCGCGGCCTATTACGGATTGCGCGGCCGCGCGGCGCTTGCCGATTTCAAACAGCGTTTTCTTTTGGTCAATGCCGAAGAAGCCCTGCAAACGGATCTGAGCATCGGCAATATCGCGCGCGGCCTCAACGGCGGCGTCAATGACGCGACGCAATTCCCGGTTTGGCTCGACGCTCACCTCTACAACAACGCCACGTTCAAGGATCTGCTCAGGCGCACGCGGCCGCGGGTCTGGATCAACGCCGCCGATATCTACAACCGCACCACGTTCATTTTCACGCCGGTGACGTTCAGCGCGCTGTGCAGCGACCTCGCGACCTATCCGGTCTCGATGGCGGTGGCATCGTCGGCCGCCGTGCCGGTCGTGTTCGCGCCCATCGTCATTCAAAATTTCCCGGGCGGCTGTCCAATCGGTCTGCCAAGCTGGGTTCAGCGCGTACGCAACGACCCCAATGCGGCGCCTTTGATCAAATCCTATGCCGACGCGCTGGAGCGTTATCGCTCGGGTGCGATCAGCTATGTCAAACTGCTCGACGGCGGTCTCGTCGACAATTTCGGACTGGCCGGATTTACCATCGCGCGGCTTGCTTCGAGTTCGCCGTTCGGTCCGCTTGCGCCGCAAGAGGCGGTCAAGCTGCGCCGCTTCCTGTTTTTGGTCGTCGATTCCGGCCGCGCTCCATCGGGACAATGGGCGCAAACCGTGCCGGGCCCGTCGGGCGTCGATCTCATCATGGCAACCTCGGACACCGCGACCGAATCGGGCGCGATCGGCAGCTATTCGGCCTTCGATGCAACCATGGCCGACTGGAAGAAGACACTGATAAATTGGCGCTGCGGGCTTTCCGAAGCCGATCGTCAGCGCTTCGGCGCGCCACCGGGTTGGAATTGCCGCGACATGCAATTCTACATCAGCCGTATATCGTTCGATGAGCTAGGCCCCGATCGCGCCGCTGCGCTCAACAAAGTCGAGACCCGGTTTAAACTTCCGCCGGACCAGATCGACACATTGATCACGGCTGGGCGCGATGCGCTCAACAGCAATCTCAAATTCCGCGAATTTATGAATTCGCTCGGTCATCCGCTGCCGCCCGTGCCGCCGGCGACTCCGGTCGCGACGCCCGATCTGAAGCCGCACGAGGC
>DASPWC010000409.1:0-5258 GCA_035622055.1 Xanthobacteraceae bacterium
TGAGCCTTGGGGACGAGAGTCCCTCTGGCAAGAGCCGCGGTGGAACGCCGACAGATGTGCACCCCCCGCTTTACGGAGGCGCGGCCGTGCCCGTAATGGCACGGCATAAGAGCCTTGCGTCTGTCGGCGTTTCGCTTCCGATTTCCTCTTTTCGTTCTTTCGTCATGCCGTGCCGAAGCGAGCTTGCGCAGTGCTTTCCACCGGCACTTCTCTGCGTCGCGTCAGCATGGACCACCGGCATAGGCGAGTGAAACGACGCCGTTCTGCGAACGGCTATGCCCGGTGGTGACGAGTCAGAGCGTGGCTTGACCGTGGCTTGGCATAGCTCGGGCGCATTAAGCCGCGCCGCGAGGAGGGAATTTGTTTTTCTTTACCCTCCCCTGGAGGGGGAGGGTCGCGCACCGAGGGTGCGCGGGGTGGGGTGCATTGCGTCACGCGCATCGAAACGAACAGGCTGTATTCACCCCCTCCCGATCCGCCGCGAGGAGGGATTGTGATTGCGAGCGCCAGCGAAGCAATCCAGCGCTTATCGCTGGATTCCCGCGTACGCGGGAATGAGCGGGAAATCCAAATTCCGCTCGTCCCCGCGGAAGCGGGGACCCAGACCATGATTTGGCTGGATTGCTTCGTCGCGGAGTTTGTCATCGGGCCGGCCACTTCGGGCCGGACCCGTCGCGTACCTCGCAATGACGAGCGTGCAGGCATAACAAAAACGGGAGGCGAATGCCTCCCGTGAAAGGTTCGTCCCGGTCAAAGTTTGAACGAAACGAGCGAGTTTCTTCTTGTAAATTTTGTTAGGCTTTTTGCTTGCGCATGATCTTGCCCGAAAACCGGTTCCCACTTTTCGGGATCATGCTTTAGCTGCGGCCGACCACGTCGACCGTCACGTTGGCAAGGCCGGAAAAGCCGAGCGCGTGGGCCGCAGCCGGAGTGACATCGATAATGCGGCCGCGGACGAACGGGCCGCGATCGTTGATGCGCACCACGACCGAGCGGCCGGAGCTTCTGTTGGTGATCCGCACTAGTGTGCCGAAAGGCAGCGTCCGGTGCGCGGCGGTCAGCGCGCCCGACGACATGCGCTCGCCGCTGGCGGTGCGACCGCCGGAATAAACGGAGGCAATTCCACTTTGCGCCGAAGCCGCCATCGGTAATGCGACAACCCCGGCAACGAAAGCCGAAACAAACAAACGCTTCGTGAGGCTCTTAACAGCCATGACCGTCCTATTCGCTTGTTGATGGGAAGGGTGAATGGTCCGCAGATCGCGAACCGGGCGCCCTATGACCGGTGAAATGTGGTCATTGTGCGTCGCACCATGACCGGCAATGATATGTTCAAAAACATGAATTTCCCGCGGCCGGAAAGGGCCGAAGGAACTATCGTATACTACACTGATTTATTGGGATTTTTGCGTCATTCGCGGCACAGTTCGGCGGCTGATTATGGCGGAGCCATGCGATGATTGCATCGCACCATGCCGGCAACGCAACCCGAACGCGAATTACCCCTCAACTTGCTAACGCGGAGGCCGCCCATTCGTTCGTCCGCGATCCGATGGCGTTTCTGGATGTTCTTCCGCTTGCTTTGATCGGGCGCCGATCAGGCCGCAGCGCTGGGCAACACGTAGTCCTTGAATTGGGAGCGCAGCGCGGTCTTCTGGATCTTGCCGGTCGCGGTGTGGGGGATTTCGGCGACGAAGGCAACGTCGTCCGGCATCCACCATTTGGCAATCTTGCCCTCGAGGAAGGCGAGCAGCTCCTCTTTGCTTGCCTTTTGTCCTTCCTTGAGCACGACGACGAGCAAAGGCCGCTCGTCCCATTTTGGATGGCGCACGCCGATTACGGCGGCTTCGGCAACCTTGGGATGGCCGACGGCAAGATTTTCCAGCTCGATAGAGGAAATCCATTCGCCGCCGGATTTGATCACGTCCTTGGAGCGGTCGGTGATGTTCAAATAGCCGTGGCAGTTGATAGTGCCGACATCGCCAGTGTCGAAATATCCTTCGTCGTCGAGAATATTGTTGTTGCTGTCGTCCTTGAAATAGGCCCTGGCGACGGCGGGACCGCGCACTTTCAGCCGTCCGAAGGTTTTGCCGTCCCAGGGTACCCGACGGCCGTGGTCGTCGGTAATCTTCATCTCGACGCCGAACGGCGAGTGACCCTGCTTTTGCTGCACGTCGAGGAGCGCGTCGCCCTTCAAGTCGGCATATTCGGCCTTCAGCGAGCAGGTGGTGCCGAGCGGACTCATCTCCGTCATGCCCCAGGCGTGGGTGACTTCGACGCCATAGACGTCTTGGAATTTCGCGATGATCGCGCGAGGCGCGGCGGAGCCGCCGATCACCACGCGGCGCAGATAAGGAAGCTTGCCGCCGCTTGCTTCCAAGTGCTGCAGCAGCGCGAGCCAGACCGTCGGCACGCCGGCGGTGCAGGAGACTTTGTAGTCGTTGAGCAATTGGAAGATCGAGGCGCCGTCGAGCTTCTGGCCCGGCAGCACCAAAGCGGCGCCGGCCATCGGCGCGGCAAAGCCGATCGCCCAGCCATTGGCGTGAAACAGCGGCACTACCGGCAGCGCGGTGTCGCAGGCCGACAGTCCGATCATGTCGGGACGCAGCGCCGCCATGGCGTGGAGGACGTTGGAACGATGCGAGTAGAGGACGCCCTTGGGCTTGCCGGTCGTTCCGGATGTGTAACACATGCCGGCCGCGGTATTTTCGTCGAAGGATTTCCAGGCGAAATCGCCGTCCGTCTCGGCGAGCCATTCCTCATAGGGCACCGCGTTGCGCAGCCGCGTCTCAGGCATATGCGCCGCATCGCAGAACACGATGGTGCGTTCGACGGAGGGAATGCGATCGGCAATTTTCTCCAGGATCGGCAAAAACGTGACGTCGGTCATCATTACGCGATCCTCCGCGTGGTTGACCATCCAGACGATCTGGTCGGTGAACAAGCGGGGATTTACGGTGTGATAGACGGCGCCGATGCCGAGAATACCATACCAGCTTTCGAGGTGCCGCCAGCTGTTCCAAGCCAGCGTCGCCACGCGGTCGCCGAGCCGCACGCCGTCGCGCTCGAGCCGCTGCGCCACGCGGAGCGCGCGGCTGCGAATCGTCGCGTAATTCGTGGTGTATATTGGCCCTTCGATCGAGCGGGAAATCACGGGCCGCTCGCCATTGTTGAGCGCGGCGTGGTCGATGATGCGATGGCACAAAAGCGGCCAGTCCTGCATCAGGCCCAGCATTGCCGTTTCTCCCTTCCCGACCGCCGTCCGTCGCCAGGCGATCGACCTTGTCTTTCGCGACCGCGCTCCATGCCGCCGTGAGTTCCAACGTTAATCCGAGCGCGAGTCCCAGCGCGAGGTCTAGCCTAAGTCGTAACGCTGGCTCTACGCTAGTCTTCTGTAGCGATAAGGCAAACGCCGACGCCGCGCCAAAAAGCGTCATCCGGAAGCGTCATCGTCAAAGCCTCGTCGTTTAGGGCATGATCCGGAAAGTTGGAAACCAGTTTTCCGAAAAGATCGTGCCCCATCAAAAACCTAGAGTCGCAATCGATTCACTGTGAAGCGAAGCGATTGCGCTTTAGTAAAAATAGCTTCCACTCTTGCAATGCGTGTTCTAAGCATGGCTGCGCGATCCCCCCGCAAAAAGCCGGCTATTGCGTCGTCGGAGATGTGCACGTGAAGTGTGCTGTGGTCATTACCGCGGTCATGGCCAGCCTCGTATGCGCGGGTGTTGCCGCGGCGGAAGATGCCGAGCAGCCAACCATCATGTCGCCGGAAGAGCCGGCCAAGACCGCACCCGCCAAGACTTCTTCTGCCAAGACTTCTTCGGCAAAGACTTCTTCTGCAAAAACTTCGCCCGTAAAGACTATGCCCGCCAAGACCGCACATGTGCGCGCCACCGACGAGCCGCCGCCCGTTATTATCCCGGAGCAATTCGCGCCGCCACAGGAGGCCTATGCCTCGTTCCCGGAATCCGGCGCGGCCGGGGGGCCGGCGCAGCCATCGGCCTGCCAGCTCCACTTGACAAAATTCGCGGTATTTCAGCCGCTGGGTACGCTGATCGGCCCCGGCGAATGCGGCGCCACCGACGCCGTGCAATTGCAAACGATCATGCTTTCGGATCAGACGAAAGTCGCCGTGACGCCGCCGGCGATTTTGCGTTGCCCGATGGCGCAGGAAATCGCTGATTGGGTTCGAGAAGACGTCGCGCCTTCGCTTGCCCGATTCGGCCCGCCGCTGCGCGGCCTCGACAATTTCGATTCCTACGAATGTCGTGGGCGCAATCGCGTGCGCGCCGCAGTGCTGAGCGAGCATGGTCGAGCCGATGCGCTCGACGTGCGGGACTTCAAGCTCGCTGACGGCCGCGAGCTCGGCCTGACCGACGTCAATGTCGACAAAGATTGGCGCGAGACGATCCGCGCCGCCGCCTGCGCCCGATTTTCGACGGTGCTTGGACCCGGCTCGGACGGCTACCATGAAGAGCATATTCATCTCGATCTCGCTGAGCGGCACAGCGGCTATAAGGTCTGCCAATGGCAGGTCCGCGAGCCGCCGCCGGTGGAAGCGCAGGCGCAGGCGCCGTCATCCGATCAGCCGAACGCCCAGGATGAAGAAGACGCCTCGATTCCGTTGGACGAAGTGCCGCTGCCGCGCCCGCGCCCGCTGGCGCTGCCCGCCAACAGAGCGGCCAAGAAATCTGATCGCGATTGAAGCAAGCGTGCCGGCATAACCGGTTCGCTTCCGACGCCACAAACGAATACGAGAAGAGCTTGTGACGCGCGTCTAGCCTGTCCACAATAACGGCCTTGGATCAGGACTCATACCCTTGGTGATCGCTTCGACGACTATGCCCGAACGGCTTTTGTGAGTTTTCACCGTAAAGGATCGAATGCCTCTACTCAGCAATCTTGCCGCCCGCGACGTCGAAACTCTGGTTCATCCCTATATCGACCTCGCCAGCTTCCGCGACAGCGGGCCGCTCATCATCGAGCGCGCGCAAGGCGTCTACGTCTACGACAAGGACGGCAAGCCCTATATCGAAGGCATGGCCGGGCTGTGGTGCACGGCGCTCGGCTACGGCAATGAGGAATTGGTCGAGGCCGCCGCGGAGCAAATGCGCAAGCTTTCGTTCGCCCACCTGTTCAGCGGCCGCAGCCACGATCCGGCGATCGAGCTTGCCGAAAAGCTCAAGGAGATCGCGCCGGTGCCGATCTCGAAAGTGTTTTTCTGCGGCTCCGGATCGGAAGCCAATGACACGCAGGTC
>DASPWC010000410.1:0-4710 GCA_035622055.1 Xanthobacteraceae bacterium
CGCGGCGTCGCCGCCGAAGAAGACCTTGGGATGGGTAGACGCCATGGTCTTGGGATCGACCTTCGGCATGTTCCATTTGTCGAATGCGATTCCGCAGTCGCGCTCGATCCAGGGGAAGGCATTCTCCTGTCCAACAGCCACTAAGACGTCGTCGCATGGGAAGTGCTGATCCGGCTCGCCCGTTGGAACGAGCTCGCGGCGGCCGCTGGCGTCGCGCACCGCGGTGACTTTTTCGAATGTTACGCCGGTGAGCCTGCCGTTCTCGTGAGTGAAATCCTTCGGCACCAGATAATTGAAGATAGGAATGTCTTCGTGTATGGCGTCCTCCTTCTCCCAGGGGGACGCTTTCATCTCCTCGAAGCCGGAGCGCACGACAACCTTGACGTCCTCGCCGCCGAGCCGGCGCGAAGAACGGCAGCAATCCATGGCGGTGTTGCCGCCACCGAGCACGATCACGCGCTTGCCGATGCGATCGATGTGACCGAACGAAACGCTCGACAGCCAATCGATACCGATATGGATGTTCTTGGCTTCCTTGCGGCCGGGAATATCCAGGTCGCGGCCGCGCGGTGCGCCACAGCCGACGAAGATCGCGTCGAAATTCTCCGCGAGCAGCGACTTCATACTGTCGATGCGCTTGCAGCCGACGAATTCGATGCCGAGATCGAGGATGTACTGGCATTCCTCGTCGAGCACGCTTTCCGGCAGGCGGAATTTCGGGATTTGCGTGCGCATCATGCCGCCGGATTGCGGATCCTGATCGAACACGACGCAGTCGTATCCCATCGGCGCGAGGTCACGCGCCACCGTCAGCGAGGCGGGGCCGCCGCCGACAAGCGCAACGCGCTTGCCGTTCTTTTTGGCGGGCGCTTTCGGCAGCCGCGCGCGAATGTCGTCCTTGAAATCGGCGGCGACGCGCTTCAGCCGGCAAATCGCGACCGGTTCTTTCTCCACCCGTCCGCGCCGGCAGGCCGGTTCGCAGGGCCGGTCGCAGGTACGCCCGAGGATTCCGGGAAACACATTCGATTCCCAGTTGATCATATAGGCGTCGCTGTAACGGCCGGCGGCGATCAAGCGGATATATTCGGGAACCGGCGTGTGGGCCGGGCAAGCCCACTGGCAATCCACCACTTTGTGGAAATAATCCGGGACCGAAAGATCGGTGGGCTTCATCTAGTCCTCGTGCACGCAGCATCCGCTCTTCTTCGGCGGTGCGTAGGTCGCTGCGCGGAATTCCTATCCCCCGGGCCGGCCGAATCCGGGCGCGGATACTAATCGAGGGGGATAAGGATTTCCATGGTTTGTCCTTGTTATAACGGCGTTTTGTCGCTCATGGTCCTTAACAAAAACGGGATTTGCGGCTTTTCCGGCACGGTCAATGGCCTATCGCACCGCATAAACCGCATGGCCGCATAAGTTATTGTTAATATGTAATAAAATTTCTCTCAGGGCACACTATGGGGAACGCCGACCAGTCCAGTGGAACAGACGATCCGGTCAAGGGGTCCGATGATCAGGTCATCAATCCGGTGGAGGCGGCGCGGCGCAGCGTACGTCCATCGCTGCACCGGCGCTTTTATCGGACCGTGAGCATCGCGCCGGACGCGAAAGCATTTTTCATCTGCCTCGACGACAAGCCGGTGCGTACGCCGGCGGGCGGCACGCTCGCGGCGCCAACACCCGAACTTGCCACGGAACTTGCCAAAGAATGGCAGGCGCAGCAGGAATTCATCGATCCGGGGCAAATGCCGCTGACGCGGCTCGCCAATGCGATCATCGACAGGGTGGCGGCTTCTCCCGGTCCGATCGCAGCCGACATCAGAAAGTATCTCGGCTCCGATCTTGTGGTTTATCGCGCGGGCGGGCCGGCGCCGCTTCGCGCGCGCCAGGCGCAACATTGGGATCCGATCCTTAAGTGGGCGCGCGAAGTGCTCGGCGCGGAGTTCGAAATCGGCGACGGCATCATTCACGTCGCGCAGCCGGAAGCAGCGATCGAAGCCGCCGCCGGCGTAATTCCCGAGGACCCATGGCGACTTGGTGCGCTGCATGCAGCGACGACACTCACCGGTTCGGCGCTGATCGCGCTCGCGCTCCTGCGCGGACGCCTATCCGCCGAGGCGGCGTGGCAAGCGGCGCATGTCGACGAAGATTGGAACATGGAGCAATGGGGAAAAGACGAAATGGCGCTTGCACAACGCGCGTCCCGTTTCGCCGAGTTTCAAGCGGCGGCCAAGGTGCTCGGCGCGGTACGTAAGTGATCTTGAGCCGGCTCGTTCCCGCGGGAGTGACGCCGTGCTCAACCGCCCGTGACGCTCATATGGCGGGCGATCGCGGGGCGCCGGTGACGGCGGTCGATGATGAAGTCATGGCCCTTGGGCTTTCGGCCGATCGCCTCGTCGATGGCGGCGTGAAGAAGATCATTGGCCTCCGAGGCGCGCAGCGGCTTGCGCAAGTCGGCGGCGTCCTCTTGGCCGAGGCACATGTAAAGCGTGCCGGTGCAGGTGACCCGCACGCGATTACAGGATTCGCAGAAATTGTGGGTAAGCGGCGTGATGAAGCCGAGCCGGCCGCCGGTCTCCTCAACGCGCACGTAGCGGGCGGGGCCACCGGTCCGATCGTCGATGTCCGTGAGCCGATAGCGCTCGGAAAGGCGCGCGCGCACGAGCGACAGCGGCAGATATTGGTCGAGGCGGCCTTCGCCGATCTCGCCGAGCGGCATCACCTCGATCAGCGTCAGATCCATGCCGCGTCCGTGCGCCCATTCGATCAGGCGCGGAAATTCATCGTCGTTCACGTCCTTGAGCGCAACTGCGTTGATCTTGATCTTGAGGCCGGCCGCCCGCGCCGCATCGATGCCGGCGAGCACGCGGTCGAGCGAGCCCCAGCGAGTGATGGTGCGGAATTTTTCGGAATCGAGCGTATCGAGCGAAACGTTGATCCGGCGAATGCCAGAAGCGGCCAGATCGGCCGCGTATTTCTCAAGCTGCGAGCCGTTGGTCGTCAAAGTCAGTTCGTCGAGTCGGCCCGAGCGCAGGTGCCGCGACAGCGAATTGACCAGCGTCATGACGCCGCGCCGCACCAGCGGCTCGCCACCGGTGAGGCGAAGCTCGCGCACGCCGCGCGCGACAAAAGCCGAACACAGCCGGTCAAGCTCCTCAAGCGACAAAATCTCGGCTTTCGGCAAAAATGACATGTTTTCCGACATGCAATAGACGCAGCGGAAATCGCACCGGTCGGTCACCGAGACGCGCAGATAGGTGATGGCCCGGCCGAAGGGGTCGATCAGTCCTTCCTGGCCTCCTGCGCCGCCAAATTCGAAAGCCTTCACCGTATCCATCGCTCTTGAGATAGTCTCGCAATGTGCCGGATAAAGGCCTGATCGTCCAGGATTCCGCCTAAGTGTCCCGGCCGTCGCGAGGTTCGGTCCGAACCGGTTGGGCTGCCGGATGCTCATTGTCGCGGAGCGACAGCCCCCACTCCGCCGTCAATATTCCTCGTCCCTCAATGTCAGCGATGACCGGCAGCAGTTCTGCGAACGAGCCGATGAGGCGGTCGGGCTTCAATTGGGCAATCGGCACTTCGCTATAGCCGAAATCGACCGCCACGATGGGTACGGCCGCCGCTCGCGCGGTGCGTACGTCCGTTCCGGAATCGCCCACCATGATCGCGCGCCTCCGGTTCGCCGCCGGCGCGCAGTATGGTCCGGCGCAAGAATAAGGGATCGGGCTTCTGCACGCCGAAAGTATCTTGACCGCAAATCGCAGCGAAGTGTTGGCTAAGCTTGAGCTGCTCGAGCAGGCGTACCGAAAGAAATTCGAGCTTGTTGGTGCAGACCGCGAGGCGATAGCCCACGGCGCCGAGGTGCTCCAAAACCGAATTGACATGTGGGAAGGGGCGCGAGCGTTCCGCGATGTGCGCGCCGTAATGATCGACGAAAGCGCGAAACATCCGATCGACCTCCGGCTTTGGCGGATGGCGGCCTTGAGCGCTCAGTGCCCGTTCGAGCATCCGCCGCGACCCGCGGCGGCAAGTCTTCGTTCGCCAGAATAAAATTGAGTGTCGAGATGAGATGGGGAGCTATCGATCAATGTGCCGTCGAGATCGAAAACGATGGTGAGCATGAGCCCTTCTTGCTAACAGTATGCGAGAATGTACCCGTCATTGGATGCCCGGGCCGACCCTCCTCTTTTCCGATGCAAGGAGCAAGCAGCGGACGTCCTCATTTTTCCGGCGAGGGCGTTTGCGCCAAAAGTCCGCTAAAGCGAAATGATTTTAGTTGATTCGGTATTTCGCTTTAGCTTGTCGTTTGAGCATGATCTTTTTGGAAAACCGGTATCCACTTTTCCGGATCATGCTCTAGGATGACCCGAGAAGACGGAAATTCACCCTGCCACAGACCCGTCATGAGTCCCTTCAATGAGCGTTGACTCCCACAAGCGGGCCGCCGCCGCCGAGGCACTCGAGTTCGTGCGCTCGGGCATGCGTCTTGGCCTCGGCACCGGCTCGACGGCGGCGCATTTTGTCGATCTGCTCGGCGAGCGCGTGCGGGCGGGCCTCGATGTTCTCGCCGTGCCGACCTCGGAGGCGACGCGCGCGCAGGCCGCGCGCCTCGGGATCGCCCTGACAACGCTCGACGACACCCCGGAGCTTGACCTTACCGTCGACGGCGCCGACGAGATCGGGCCGGACCTGACCTTGATCAAAGGCGGC
>DASPWC010000411.1:0-5463 GCA_035622055.1 Xanthobacteraceae bacterium
TTGGCGAGCCCGAGCGATCTTAGGTCGCGCTCGATCTTCGCTTCAATGCGAGTCGCGATCTCAATTCCCGTCGTGTTGAGCAGTAGCGTAATGACGGTAACGAACATGATCGCGACAATGTCACCGGCGAGTGAAGGGAGCGAAGCCCAAGGAAAACCGGAAAGCATCCCGGGCTGCCACGGTAGTGCGAGGGTGGCTTCCGTTTGCGCGCGGAACATCCACCCGGAAGCTTGCGCCGCGGCAACGGACGAGCCGGCCGCCAACCGGACAATGTGCGTCAGCGCAACGGCCGCAAAGAGCGTGCCGGGTAGAATGAAAGGGTTCTTGGAGCGGCTCAGCAGGAGATGCAGCAATATAGCCACGGCAATGGCTGCCGCCAATTTCTCCGCGATCGGTATTGTGAGAAAGGCGTCGATATTTGAGAACGCGGGCGTCTGGTCGGCGATGACATGAATTGCGCCGGTTATCATCAGCCACCCGGTCGCGCCGAGAAAACCGCCGATCACCGGATAGGGCACAAACCGAATGGCGCGCCCGGCGCGGGTGAATCCAAGGACGCAAAGCAGCACTCCGGTAAGTGCCGTCGTCAACGACATGGCAATGACGACCGGCGCAAGCAATTCGCCGCTGCCTTGGGCGATGAGGTGCCCGACGAGACTCGCCGCCATGGTCGCGAAGATGACCACCGCGGAACTATCCGGTCCTGCAATCGCGAATGGAATCGAGCTGCGCAATGCGACGATTGCTCCGCCGACGGCGGCTGACAGGAACGTTACCGCGACGCCGTAGGAAAGCTGATGCTCAAGCGGGCCGGTAAAAATCAGCGCTGCGTAAGAGAGGGAATAGGCGATCGATAGAGTGCTGCAGATCGCGCCAGCAAATACGTCTACGAGTCGGGCGCGTAATTGTTGGGCCTTCAAACTATTCTCCACTGCGCCGGCGAAGCGCGCCGGCACTCGCCTTCAAATCTATAGGGCCTGCGGGAGCGGTTTCATCTCAAGCCTACACCAATCCGCCGGCGCGTGCAGGCATGGCCCGGTCTTACGCAGGCAGGCATGGCGCCGGCCGGTTGGATCGGTCAGTGGCTGTCGAGGTAGGACGCTTGCGTAACGGCCTGCGGGCTCGTTTGCGGCACCGGCGCCACAAAGCCGCCGGCCGCGGCGTCGGCGAGGCCTGCGCGGTCGAGCTGCTCGTCGTGCTTGTACACGTCGTCGCGGAACTCGACGGTGCCGTCGCGTCTCACCCAGCCGGTGAGATAGACCCAGGCCACGGGAATCTTGTGCGGCAGGTTGATGATTTTGGTCTCGCCGGTGGCAATGCCGGCGTCGATCGCCGCCCGGTCCCAACCCGGTGGATTGTCCTGCATGATCCAGGCGGCGAGATCGCGCACGTTGTCGACGCGCGTGCAGCCATGCGAGTCGAAACGGTAGTCGTCGGCGAACAGCTTTCGAACATCAGTATCGTGCATGTAAACCGAATACGGATTTGGCATGTCGATCTTGAGGTTGCCAAGGGCGTTCCAAGTTCCGGCGTCCTGACGCACCGTGAAATTGGGCGAACGGCCCATCGACCAATCGACGCTCGACGGATTGATCTCTTCGTCATGCGCGCCGAGCAGGCGCATATGCATGCGGCTGAGATAGGCCGGATCTCTGCGCATGTGGTTTGCGATTTCGGTTTTGGTGATGGACAGCGGCACGGTCCACGTCGGATTGAGATCGACCGCGGTGATGTAAGCGGTAAGCGTCGGCGAAGGCTTGTCGATTTTGCCGACAATGACGCGGTAGCGGCGTTCGACTTTGCCGTTGGCAACCGCCTCGACGAAGGCGGCCGGAATGTTGACGACGACATAACGCTCGGCAAAGAGGAAGTCAGTGCCGAGGAGCCGCTCGAGCGAGGCCTCGAGTTGCTTGATGCGATCGCCGACCGAAACGTTGAGCGCCTTGAGCGTTGCCGCGCCGACGCTGCCGGTGGCGTCGAGGCCGTGGCGCAACTGGAATTTTTTCACTCCCGTTACGACGGCGTCGTCGTAGCTGTCGCCTGTTTCCGCGCCCGCCGGCATGTCTCCTGCGATGACAAGATGCTCGCGCAGCAACACAACGCCGGGACCGATAGCGCCAGGCACAAGCTTGGCATCGGCAGGCAAAATCGGCCAGCCGCCGCGGACCTGAATGTCCGAATAGCTGAGCAAGGTCTGTTTGATTCGCAGATAAGTGCCGTCGTCGAACACCGGTTCCGACGACAGTGCTAGCTCGGCCGCCGAGCGTGATTCCGGCGTCGACGCCGCCGTTGCCGGCTTGGCGTTCTGTACGGACGGCTTAGCGGGAACGGAAGGCTTGACGGGGACGGAAGCCCTGCCCGGGACCGGGGGCTTGCCCGGCGCGGTTTGCGCGGGCGGTAATGTCGCCTGGCCAGGAACTTGTGCGAACGTCGATCCCGTTATCAGGGTCAAAATGATTCCCGAGACAAAGATGGTCCGCATCTAACCGCCCCTCTCACGGCGTGGAACGAAGGTGACGCGCAACGTCCGAACGGACTCTCCGTTATTTCTTTTCGTTTTCAGGAAAGTACGGCCTTGCCGGCGGCTGCCGGCGCCGCGCATCGACAGTACTAGGTGATCACCCTGGTGGGTGGAATCCCAAGCCGATTTGTCGCACAGCGGCGGCCTCGCCACAAGCACGACTTCGGCGCACGCGCACGCAGCGCATGAACAATCGTCCGCTGCCTTCCGCGGACGTCACTAAAATCGTCAAGCGCTGCCGGCCGGCCCGCGCTCAGCGCCTTTCGTCTGCCTAGTGGCGGACGCCCCGAGCCTCAGGAAGTTTCTTCACGCTGTCGGAGATGATCGTCGTTAGCCGCATGACCTGCTGGGTTAGTTCCGCATATTCCTCGATATCGCGTTGAATGCGATTACCGTCGATCTGTAGCTTCCTGCGTAAGGTCTGCAGCTCACCGACGAGATTCTCGATTTCGCGCGCCGAGGTTTCCGACAGCCGGCGCAGCGACTTGCTGAGGCCGGCGGCCGATAATTCCTCGCCTCCACTCTCGACCGGGTGGACGGCTGCGCCACCGGGCGTCAATTCCTGAATGTTCTCCTCGGCCCCCGTTTCCGATGGTTTCCCGATCTCGGTGTAGTCTAGCGATTTGGCGACGTTCATAGTTGACCCCCTCTATCGCTCGGTCTTCTAGCGATCCCACCGCCGCCCATGGCCGCATCTAAATGTGACGACTTCGCGGCCCGGTAGCGTCCGGCATTGCTTTGGCCGAGATTTCCACAAATCTTCGTCATAAAGCTGTGCTCTTCGTCGCCTCGATCGCGGAGCAAATGATATTGAGAGTCGGCCCGGCGAGTTCCTTTGGCTTCCCACCGTCATCGAATCAGGCGCGAATCTGGAATGCATGGTGCTCCGTCTATTTGCAGGCCGTCGGACTTGCGTGGGAGGCACAGGGCGTAGTGGCACTCCGACTTATGCGGATGGCCCAAGAAAGCGTTCGCGGCCGTCATTCCGAAGCCCATCGCATGGTGAATGAAAAAATAGCGGCGCTTGCCGAGGCGCAGGCAGCGGCCACGACCGCCGCCATGCGTGGGGGCAGTCATCGCGCGGCAAAGAAGGTTATCGGCGTCTATAAAAAGCGTGTTCGTCGCAACAAGAAAAGACTCGCGCGCAAAGCGTGAGCTTTGTTTTGGTGTTCACTCGACGCGACTTTGCTTGTCGTGTCCCCGCGCCGCAAAGGTAAAAGACTTTTGGATTTCGAGCAGCCTGCTGACGAAATGATCGACCGCGCTGGCGATTGAAATTGGAATCGTCCCTTTCGACTTCAAGAAATTTTCAGCGGTTTGAAGCTCAGATTTTCATGCGGGCGAGGATCGAACTTCGCCGGAGTACCCGAACCAACACACCGGAACTCAGCGGCATAATGCGCGCTGTAACGCGCTCCCTCATATAGCGTGCGCGAATATGCGCGGGCATGCACGAGAAGATGCCGTCGGCCGGCTTTATTGTAGTGCAGTCGTACCATCTGATGGCAGATAGGGCATTCGGCATTGAGCGGGTGAAGCCGCCGCCGCCCCAAGATCTTTAGAGACTCGATAAACCACACGGATAAAATACGCATGGCCGCCTCGTGGAATACGAGTGCTTCGTGAGGACAGCAGCCTCGCCGACGTCGCAGCCGACACGGATGCCGGATAAAGCAAAGAATGCGTCCGCGGCGAAGTTAAGGCGTTCGACCGAAAAATCGCGATCGGATCGCTCTTGTCATAAGGTACAAGAGTGCAGCCCTCTCGCAAGGGGAGGCGGCGTCTTATGACGGGCGTCATAACAGGCGAGAGTGATCGATGACCCGTGCGGAAGCGCCATGCCGCTACAGAACCGCGTCGATCCTTTCGGAGAGCTCATGCCGCGCCGGCGCGCGGCCTTTTCATGGGCAATCGCGGCGGTCGCTTTCATACGCCGGCAAAGACGCTGACAGCACGGCGCTGGGTGTCGCGCCAATGGATTTGTCGCGTGCTTGATTTCAAGGGGCGTCACCGCGACGTCTGGGGCCGATTCTATACCGAATTGTTCTTTCTCGACGAACCGACCGCGCTCGCGGCCGGCCACCGGCCTTGCTTCGAATGCCGCCGCAAGGATGCGGAAGCCTTTGCCGAGAAATGGCGTAAAGCACACGGGCTGAAATCACGGCCTGGCGCCGGCGAAATGGACGAGGCCTTGCACAGGGAGCGCTTGAGCGGGCGCACGAAGCACTTGAACCGGGTTGCAATCGACATTCTGCCCGACGGCGCTTTTGTGGTGCTTGAGGAGGGGGCCTTCGCCGTCCGTGTGACACGCTGCTACGCTGGACGCTCCAAGGCTACGGAGCGCGCCAGGCCCGGCCGCACGATATCGCCGTCGATGTTCTCACCCCGCCGGCAATAGTGGCTGTCCTGTCAGCCGGTTACGAGCCGCGTTGGCATCCCACCGCGGGCGATTAGACCAGGGTCAAGACTCATAATCTAATCTTGGTGATCGCTTCGCGCCGTTGCAATGGACGGCCTTTCCCGAACGCTTTTGTGAGTTTTAAACCTGAAGCAAAATGCCGATTCGGGCTAAAACCATTTTGCATTAGCCGCGAAACGCCGCTTTGATCGTCTCGACGGTTGCGCCGGGGGCGCATGCCGCGGCGATGATGCGGGCCTCTTGCTTGGCGAGGCCGTCGAGCGCCGCCTGCATGGCGTCGATCTTATCGACCGGCACGACCACCGCGCCGTGGCGATCGGCGTGGACAAGGTCACCGCTCCTCACCGCCATGCCGTGAATGGTGACGGGAACGCCGAACTCGGCGACATGCACATAAGCGTGCGAGGGCGAAATCGAGCCGGCCAGCATTTGGAAACCTTCGGCCACGGCGGGAATGTCGCGAACCGAGCCGTTGGTTATGGTGCCGAGACAGCCGAGCGCCTTGTGCACATTGGTTTGGACT
>DASPWC010000412.1:0-5230 GCA_035622055.1 Xanthobacteraceae bacterium
ATCATCGAATTGCGATTCTTTCGACAGATGGCTGATGTCGCCGGTGTGGATCATGAAGGCGGGCTTCTTCGGCAGCGCGTTGACCTTGGCGATTGCCTCTTCGAGCGTGCCGAGCGCGTTGGGATTGGCCGGCTTGTCGAAACCAACGTGGCTGTCGCTGATCTGCAGGAAGGTAAGGCCGCGCGTTTCGGCCGCCTTCGCCTCGCCCATGATGCCGAGCGAGTGGGGCACGCCGCCCGCGATCGTCCACAGCACGCCGGTACCGCACCAGGTCATGCATTCCAGCACTTTGCGGCGACTAAGGCCGTCGTTGTGATCGGATTCACCCATTTTTAATCTCCTCCGAGCCGCCGGTCCCGAGCCGAAAGTGGCTTTGCGGCTTCCGGGCCTTCTATTGGGCGAGAGGCAGATTTATTCCCGCCCCGGGCGAAATTTTCACAACGCAACGCTCAGGGGACGGGATCGTGGGGATGGGACAAGGGGGCCAAGGAGCCTGCGGAGCGTGCTTCCAAGCCAGCGGGAATAGATCGCGCGCCGTTCGATCGTCGCTTGGGAATAGATCGGGAGCCCGACCAATCTAATTGGCGTGATCGAAAACAAGTTCCGAATTGATTGACGGCTAACCTGACCCGTTGGTCGCTTTAATCTGCGGCAGAGACAGGAGAACGATTATGAGCGACTTTCTGTTCGGGTTAGAAATTTTGTTTGTCGTGATGGGAATTGCCCTCGTGCCGGCGCCATCCGAACTGCGGATTGTCGCTCCTGAGTGATCTGCAGCGGGTGCGCGGAGTTAAAGGCCCCACGCTCGTAACGTGCGGAAAATTATCAATGTGCGGAACGGTATGGATTTGTGGGGTGACGCGCGATCTGCAACAGAGCGAGTCACTTGCTCGTGATGAAAAAGTTAACTGAAGTCCGCCGGGGGCGTGCAAGTGGGCTCATGCAAGTGGGCGCGTGCAAGCGCATATATTCTTCCATGATCACGCGGCTTGAGAGCGCTCGACGCAGCCTATGATTATTTCGGCTACGTCGCGGCGCCGGTCTTGAATCTACGGCGCGGGTATAGGCACCGGCTTGGGCGCGGACTCGGGCGCGGACTCGGGCGCCGGTGCGGCAGTCGAACCTGTCGTCGCCGAATTCGCGCTACGGTCCTGCACTGTCGAATCGGTGGAGGCGACTTGCGTCCGGGAGGCCGGCTCCAACAAGGCGCCAAAAAATTTATTCGCCAGCGAACCGTCGTTGTCGGCCCAGGGGACGGGGGTCATTTGCGGCAATTGAGGTCCATTCGGCCCTAGCACTTTCGCCAGCGGTATTATTCTGTCCGGAAACCGCGCCAGGAAAATCTTGTTCATTCCGCCGTCCAGCCCGCTGTAGTCGGGCGCGACCGGCGCGTCGCCTTTGACCAATTGCGCGTATTCGACCTCATCGGCGTGTTGTTTCGCCAGCGCCGGCCTGGCAATTTTCGGATTGACGGCAAAGGCGGGGCATTTGCCGATCGGATCGAATACAAGGGGCTTCGAGGAGTTCGGCGACTGCTGCGCATCGAACACATAACGGCGATCGCAGATCTCCACCTGGGGTTCGAGATGCGTCGCCTCGAAATGATCGTTGCCCTCCTTGAGCATTCTCCAGAACGGCATGTTCGGATTGGTGCGATGGCGCGCTAAATTCGCCGGCGTCAAGCGGAACGGATAGGCCTGGAACTGGAATGACGGTCGGCCGCCGAGCGAGTCTCGCGCCAGCGAAAAGATTTCGTCCATCTGCTCGTCGGTCATGGCGTAGCAGCCGCTCGACCAGCAGTCGCCGTGTATCATGAGAAAGCTGCCATCGCGGTCGTTCGCCTTGTCGAAGCTGTTGGGAAAACCGGTATTGATCGCGAGATAGTAGTTGGAATTCGGGTTCAGCAATTCGGGCGTAATCGTATAGAATCCTTCCGGAGCCTGACGGTCGCCCTCGTGCAATTTCGGCCCAAGATCGCCCGACCACCGGCAGATCGGATAGGTCTTGAGGATCTGGAAATGACCGGTTGTGTCCTGCTTCCAGACTTCAAGTTCCGATTCTTCCTTGAAAATGCGCAAAAGAATCGGCGAGTGTTTCACCATGTGCTTTTGCTGGAGCAGAGAGAGCAGCTCGGGAGACAGCTCCTTTGTTGCCTTGGCCGGCAACTGATTGGCGTCTTCGGCGAGGCACCGGACCGGAGTCAGAGCGCCGGCGTAAGCGGCCACCAATAGCACTAGCGCGCGAAGGAGCATGGTGCGGATCAACTGCTATACCCCAGACCGTTTATATGTGAATCGCCGTCGGGCCTTTGCCCACCTCATTGCCCCTGGCGGGTGGCTTTCGTAAGGCAATTGCTTGCAACATAGGCGCATTGAGCCCCTTTGCGATCATAGAGGCTTGCGCCGGTGCTCCTCTAGATCTTTGCGTTTCTAGATCTTTGATGGGGCACAATCCTTTCGGCAAACCGGTTTCCACGCCGGACCGGGGTCCGGGGCAGGCTATTTCCGGATGATGCTCTAACGGGCCGAAGCGGCCGCTCGCGTGGCGGAAGGTTGTGGGCGCGCCGCGCAAAAATCGTTCACGGCTGCGGTGACCGCAGCGCTCGTAAGCGAGCGGCGCTCCGCGGTACCCAATTCCAGTTCTTCCTGCCGGTTGACGATGGATCCAGCCTCAAGAAGCACAGCCGGCATTTTCGTTTCGCGCAGCACGATCAGCTGATCGTAACGGTAAACGCCGGCGTTTGCGTCGACCAGGATGCGGCGGCGGTGCCCCATCAAGGCCAACGTGTAATGCGGCGTGTAGTGCAAGCCGCGGCTTTCCAGTTCTTTACCGAGGAAAGCGCCGAATTTCAGGCTGCCAGCGCGATCGGCATTTTCGTTCGAGATGAAAATGGCATAACCGGGAAAGTCGTCGTTGAAGTGATTCTCCTGTCCGTCATAGTCCCAGGTCTTAAGCAGATTATCGGGCACGGAATCGTGGTGGATCGCAATGAAGAGATTCGCATGCATCTTGTTGGCGCGCTCGGCACGCTCGACAAGTCCCGCCGCTGGCGCCGTTGCGGTGATCAACAGCACAGTTTGATTAAAGCCTTCGTCGAGCAGCGCTTGTTTGATGTCTTTGGCCAGCTCAAGATTGAACGCATATTCGGGAACGCCGCGCGCGCTCATCGCACCCGGCACATCGACCGTGTGCCCGACGTCGATGACGACGCGAAAGTTCGAACGCCCGCAAGCGTCGGCCGAAACGCCGCTCGCTCCGGCCGATTGCTCCGGCTTGGCCGGAGCTTCTGCCTTGGCCGGAGTCTCGGCTTTGGTCGAAGACTCTTGGCCTCGCGCCGGTTGCCGATCGGCCGCGAGGAGAATGATCAAGAGGATGGCCCCGAGCCCTAATGCCGCCCGCCGCAAAGCGATCATGTTGCGCCCATCCTACCTGAATCGCGAAAAAATTCCACCGTGTCCCCCTGCCGCCTGCTGTGTCCCCGCCGCTTCGCACCCGGTTGGAGTGGCTTGATTTCGATTGCCCCCCCGTGCCGATACTATCGGATTGGGGTGTTTGTTGGAGGAGCGTAATTATGGTTCGCGAACCCACACTGACCACCGTCGCAATTAACGATCTTCGTCCGACTCAGATCACCGTCGGAATTCGCGAGGTCAAAGCCAAGCGCAGGCACTGGCGCGAGCTCGCCGCCGAAGAGGGCGGGGTATTCCTGGGTAAGCACCTGATACCGGTGGTTCTCGGTCCGAAGCAGTTGCCATACGTCATCGATCATCATCATCTTGCGCGCGCCCTCCACGAAGAGGGGGTCAAGGAAGTGGCCGTGACGCACATTGCCAACTTGAGCAAACTCGATCAGGACGCGTTCTGGACGGTGATGGATAATCGGTCCTGGATGCATCCCTTCGACAGCAACGGCAAGCGCCGCCACTACGAGGACATTCCAAAACGCGTGACCGAACTGGTCGACGATCCGTACCGTTCGCTCGCCGGAGAGTTACGGCGCGCCGGCGGATTCGCCAAGGACACGACGCCGTTCAGCGAGTTTCTGTGGGCGGATTTCCTGCGCCGGCGCCTGAAGCGCAAGACGGTCGAACGTGACTTCGATCGGGCGATCGAAAAGGCGATGAAATTGGCCAAAAGCAAGGATGCCGACTACTTGCCCGGCTGGTGCGGTCCGGTCGCGGACGACTGACCGGCTCAAGCGCGCCGGCTGTTATCTGCGCTGATCTGCGCCAGACCGTTCATCGCAATTTTGGTATAAGGGGAGGGGAGCATTGAGGGGGAGGGCATCGCAGCCGCCAGCCCAATGATTAAAATGATGCGCACACGAATCGCGGACGGTTCCCCGTGAGCGCAGGAGCGCGCGAGCGGGATGTCATGAGCGCACGATCCCATGAGCGCATGAGCATGAACGTATGTCGTGCGCGCAATATTTTATTGCTTGGCGCCTTGTTGCCGGCCGTCCTGGCGCCGGCCGGCTGCACCAAAAAAGACCAGCCGCAGATCGCCGCCGACGCCAACGCCTTCCCCGCCAATTACCGCAAGGATATCACCACGTTTCTCAGGCAATCCCTGACCAATCGCGCCGACTTTCATGGCGCCATGATCTCCGAGCCGGCCATGAGGCCGATCGGTGACAGCCAGCACTATATCGTGTGCATCCAGTTCAACCCCAAAAGCACGATCAAGACCAAGGCGGTGGTGTTTCTTGGCGGACAGATGACCCAGTTCATCGATTCCACCCCTGAGCAATGCGCCGACGCGGTCTATCAGCCGTTCAAGGAGCTTGACGCCGCCACCCCGGCGGCGTGAATGATCGGTGGGAAGCCGATAGCAATAAACGATGAATAATGACGTTTTGATTGTCGGGGCCGGGCCGACCGGCCTTACGCTCGCGATCGACCTCGGTAGACGTGGCGTACGGTGCACGCTGATCGAGCAGAAGGAAGAACCTGCTTTTCTGCCGAAAATGGAGCGGATCAACGCCCGCTCCATGGAAATTTACCGTCGCATGGGTCTTGCGGAAAAAATTCGCGCAGCCGGATTGCGCGCCGATTGCCCCATGGACGTCTATATCGTGCTGTCGCTCATAAAGCCGCCGCTGTTGCATCTGGCCTATCCGTCGGTCGAACAGGCGCGGGCGCAAACCCGCGCGGTCAATGACGGTACGCTGCCGCTCGAGCCGTATCAGCTGATTTCGCAATATACGCTTGAGCCGCTTTTGAAATCGGTT
>DASPWC010000413.1:0-2173 GCA_035622055.1 Xanthobacteraceae bacterium
ACCACTGCCCCGGTTGCGGCTCGCCGAGCCTTTCGAAGAACTCCGCGATCGATCCGACAGGATTTTGGCGGCGACCGGCGCGCGGCCGAAAGTCTTCCTCGCGACGCTTGGCACGCCGGCACAATTCACCGCGCGCTTCAATTTCGCCAAAAACTTTTTCGAAGCGGGCGGCATCGAAGCCATAACGGACGATGGCTTCGCCAGCCCTGCCGAGATGGCCGCAGCCCTAAAACGCTCCGGCGCGCTCATTTCCTGCCTGTGTTCGTCCGACGAAGTCTATGCGCGGCAGGCCGTCGGCGCCGCCGAGACGCTGGCTCCACTGGCAAAGCATCTCTATCTCGCCGGCCGCCCGAAAGAACAAGCCGCTTTGAAACAGGCCGGAGTCGGCACCTTTGTCCATGCCGGCTGTGATGTGGTCGAAACCTTGCAGACGGCCTATCAAACGCTGGCTGGCTGAAGCTTCGCGATCGGCTCATTTTGCCCGCAGACCGCCCGCAGCCGGTTGCGAGGGTGGGATCGGCTATAGGTGTGCAGCGAACTTGGCTGGAACCCTGGCTCAAGCGAGGCCAAATAACTGCTTGGCGACGTTGCCCCTCGCGCCCTATGCTGCGCTGCATGATACTGTCGCAGCGCCGGGTAAAGTAAGCGAGATTGGCGCAGGATGACGCAAAGAATCCCGGACTTCACCGAGGTCGCCTTCGCCGACGTGCCCGGCCCGGCACAACCGGCCGCCTCACCGTGGCAAACACCCGAAGCCATCGCAGTCAAGGGCGCCTATGAGGCCGCCGACCTCGACGGCGTCGCCGGGCTCGACGGCTATCCCGGCATCCCGCCTTATCTGCGCGGCCCCTACCCGACCATGTATGTCACGCAGCCGTGGACGATTCGGCAATATGCCGGATTCTCGACAGCGGAGGATTCCAACGCCTTTTATCGGCGCAATCTAGCGGCCGGCCAGAAAGGCCTCTCCATTGCCTTCGATCTCGCCACGCATCGCGGCTACGACAGCGATCATCCGCGCGTCACCGGCGACGTCGGCATGGCAGGCGTGGCGATCGACTCGATTTACGACATGCGCACTTTGTTCGCCGGCATTCCGCTCGACCAAATGTCGGTATCGATGACCATGAACGGCGCGGTGCTGCCGGTACTCGCGCTCTATATCGTCGCCGCCGAGGAGCAAGGCGTGCCGCCGGAAAAGCTCGCCGGCACCATCCAGAATGACATCCTTAAGGAATTCATGGTGCGCAACACCTACATCTATCCGCCGAAGCCGTCTTTGCGCATCATCTCCGATATTTTCTCGTATACGTCGGCGCATATGCCGAAGTTCAATTCCATCTCGATTTCCGGCTATCACATGCAGGAAGCGGGAGCGACCGCCGATCTCGAGCTTGCCTATACGCTGGCCGACGGCATCGAATATGTGCGCGCCGGCCTTGCCGCAAATCTTTCGGTCGATCGATTTGCGCCACGGCTGTCGTTCTTCTTCGGCATCGGCATGAATTTTTTCATGGAGGTGGCGAAGTTGCGCGCGGCGCGAGTGCTCTGGGCGAAGCTGATGAAGCAGTTCGACCCGCAAGACGAGCGCTCCCTTTCGCTGCGCACGCACTGCCAGACGTCCGGCTGGTCGCTCGCCGCCCAGGACGTATTCAACAACGTGGCGCGCACTTGCATCGAGGCCATGGCGGCGACACAAGGCGGCACTCAATCGCTGCACACCAACGCGCTCGACGAAGCACTGGCGCTACCGACCGACTTTTCCGCGCGCATCGCACGCAATAGCCAGATCGTGTTGCAGCGGGAAAGCGGCACGACGCGGGTCATCGATCCGTGGGGTGGTTCGTTTTTTGTCGAGCGGCTGACCATCGATCTTTTGGCTAGGACATGGGGCCATATCCGCGAGGTGGAAGACCTCGGCGGCATGACGCGCGCCATCGAATCCGGTTTGCCCAAGCTTCGCATCGAGGAAGCTGCCGCGCGCACCCAAGCGCGCATCGATTCCGGCGAGCAGGCGGTGATCGGCGTCAACAAATTCCGCCTGCGCGACGAAACGCTCATCGACGTTCTCAAAGTGGACAACGCGGCGGTGCGGCAATTGCAGATCGACAAGCTCAAGCGGCTCAAGCAGGAACGCGATCCGCAGGCGCTTGCCGAAGCTCTCGATGCGCTT
>DASPWC010000414.1:0-2707 GCA_035622055.1 Xanthobacteraceae bacterium
GCGGACCTGCCGGCGGTTCTTTCGGGTCCCGGCGCCGGATGGTGGTGGGGCATGCTTGGGGTGTTGACACTGGTCGTGGTCGGGCTGGTCATGACTGCCCTGATGCAATCGTCAACGGCCGCCATCACGGTGACATTGTCGGCTTACTTTGCTGGTGCGGTCGGGCTCGACCAGGCTTGCGCCTTGATCATCGGGCAAAATGTCGGAACGGCGACAAGTTCCGCATTGGCGGCAATTGGCGCAAGCGTTACCGCCAAGCGGTTGGCCATCGCGTATGTGCTGTTCAAGCTAATTGCCGCCGTGATCGCGCTGGCGCTTTTTCCAATTGTCACTCCTTTGCTCGTGCACGCCTCGAGCAAGATCGATGGCGTGACGCTACTCGCCGCTTATCACACTGCGTACAATGTCGTCGGGGTCGTCGTCCTGCTGCCGCTAATCGACCGCTTCACGCGATTGGTCGAGCGCATTCTGCCCGAGCGCGGCTCGCCGCTGACGCGCTATCTCGATCCCTCGGCACTCGAAACGCCGATCGTCGCCGTCGAAGCGGTGCGGCGAACGATCGCGCGAGCACTCGCAGCGGTGTGCGGTTCAGTCGAGGCGTCGCTGGCGGCCGCAAACTCCGGTGAACCGGTCCGTTTGGAGAAGGACGCCACATCGGCGTCCAAAGCTGCCGATGCATTGCGACAGGCCCAAGTCTTCCTATCGGATGTGGCCGGGCCGCCCGACTCCGACGACGAGCAGCAGCAACTCACAAGCACATTGCACGCACTCGACCATGCTTCGCGGCTTGCGGAAACAGCAAGTGGGGAAATCGACTTCGGAACCGTGCGCGGCGGCCCGGACGACGCGCGCGCCGGAGAGTTATGCGCGGATGCGATGCGAAGCGCTGCCTCGGTTGCAGGGGAAGTCGCGGCGTTGCCTTATATCGGCCAACCGCCGAGGGCCGCGCCTGCCTCGTCAGGCGCCGAGGCCACCTCAGGGGCAAATTCGCTGTCGACCGATGAGGCTCTCGTTCGGCTCCAGCGCTGTGCCGCTGAGTTTGAGAAACTGCAGCGCAGTCAACGCAGTGCGACCCTTGGCGCGGTCGCGAGCGGCGCATTGACCGCCGATGCGGCGATGGTTCGCGTCGACACAGTAAGAAGCCTACAAGCGTTGGCGTATCATGCTTGGCGATCCGCCACGCATCTTGTCGGTCGTGGCGAATAGCCTCACGCTCCTGCTTCTACTGTGGTCACGGCTTTGCGCAGTGTAGCGGACGAGCGAATGACGAACTTTTCCGCCTCCACGACGGCAAAGAACAATAGGCCGCCCGCAAACAACCGAGGCCAGACCCAAAGCGGAATGGCTTCGTTGCCGAACATCGCCTGGAACGGCGGCGCATAGGTGAACAGCAGCTGCAGGATCACGACCGCACCGATGCCGAGCGGCAGGTATTTATTTCCCATGTGTGCCGTCGGGGAAAAAGACGAGTCCAAGAGATAGCGGCTGTTCAAGAGATAGAATACCTGGCCGATCGTGATGGCATTGACCGCCGTCGTCCGGGCGAGAGCGTCCGACGCGCCGTGAGACTTCATCCAGAAGAACGCCCACAGCGTATAGGCGAGAAGCGCCAAGCCGACAAAGACGATGCGCCAGATGCCGAAGCTGGTCACGATCGGGCGGCCGACCGCGCGCGGGGGCCGGCTCATCACATCGATCTCGTGCGGCTCGAAGGAAATTACAAGTCCAAGCGCGACTGAGGTGACCATATTGACCCAAAGGACCTGTGGCGCGGTGATCGGCATCGTGAAGCCCAAGAAGATTGCCACCGCAATGACCAGCGCCTGCGCGACATTGGTGGGCAATAGAAAAAGCATGGCCTTTTCGATGTTGTTGTAAACCGTGCGTCCTTCTTTCACTGCCGCCGTGATCGAGGCGAAATTATCGTCGGCCAGAATCATTCCGGCCGCCTCTTTGGTGACCTCGGTACCCTTGATGCCCATGGCCACGCCGATATCGGCTTTCTTGAGTGACGGCGCGTCATTCACGCCGTCGCCCGTCATCGCCACGATCTGCCTGTTGGCTTGAATTGCCTTGACCAAACGGAGCTTGTGCTCGGGGCTCGCGCGCGCGAACACGTCGATATCGCGAACGCGCTCCTGCAGCGTGGCGGTGTCCATGTCCTCGATCTCGGCGCCGGTGATCGCAGTCGTGCCGTCGCCGATACCAAGCATTTTGGCGATGGCCGCGGCGGTGATCTTGTGATCGCCCGTGATCATCGTGACGCGAATGCCTCCGCCGTGGCATTCCTTGACGGCTTCGATCGCTTCTTTGCGCGGCGGATCGAGAAGGCCGATCAAGCCGAGCAGAACGAGGGTCTTCGGCAGGTCCGCCGGGCCGAGGCTACCGGCCTTGACGGCCGGACTCTCCAGCCACGCCAGCGCCAGCACGCGCTCGCCCTGGGCGGCGAGCCGGTCCGATGCCTGCATGAAATGCGCGCGGTCGAGCGGTGGCGCTTGGCCACTCGCGGTCTGCTGGCGATCGCAGTGTTCGAGAATGACTTCCGGGGCGCCCTTGACGAACAGTGCCTCACTCGCGGCGGACTTGTGGAGCGTCGCCATGAATTTGTGCTCCGACTCGAATGGAATGGCGTCGATCCGCGGCGACGCGGCCTGCTCGGTAGCGCGATCCATGCCAAGCTTGCTCGCGAACGGGTAGAGTGCTCCTT
>DASPWC010000415.1:0-6176 GCA_035622055.1 Xanthobacteraceae bacterium
GCATCGCCCGGTTGGCGATGCACCGCGAGAATGGTGAGACCATCGGCTTGACCATTCGCATCTTTCGGGGACGCGCCTTCGAGTGAGCTTTGGCCGAGTGTGACGTGGCGCGGCACGTGAATCTCGGCCTTCTCGATCGCGGTTTCCTCGGCGCCGTCCTTGCGAAGCGGAAGACTGAGGCTGGCTTCGACCGGTATGCAAATGTTGGAGCAAATATCGTAACCGAGTTTAAGTCGTAACACAGTTTGTTTTGTCGCATCCTGCGGAACGATGCGCAGCGGCAAAATGACACCATCGACGTAACCGATCGAATTGCCGCCGGCGCCGTCGGGGAATCGCTCGGGAGCGGGCCACAACACGCTAACCGATTTCACGTTGTCCGAACCGGAAAAATCCAATGTTGGCGGCGCTCCCGAATCCCCTGGGTCGCGCCAGTAGGTCTTCCATCCCGGATCGAGCCGGATCTCGATCCCGGCGTGCAAAAAAGCCGTATCGCCACTTTTGCTCATCGCACCGGCGAGCAGTCGAGACCGGGTATGAGCTTGCGCGTCCCAACTCGACGCATCTTGTGCCCGCGCCGCAGGCACGTCGCATGAATAGATTAAAACCGGCGCTAGCATCAGCGCCATCGCGCGGAAGTTCTGTGAGGATTTCATTGCCGTTCTTTAGATTGAACCCGGTACAAGCACCACTGACATGATCGTGACCGTGGCGGTCAATCGGTAGTGCCCGCAAACTGCGCCAACGCGGCGATTCCCACTGCGGCCGGGAACTTAGACCGCCAAGCGGGCCATATCGTGAACTTTTTTAAGCGCCGTTCGTTTGCAATTGCGCGTTGATGGGCTAACCTTTCAGTCATGCAGACGCCGCGCGGCACGTCGGGAAAGACCAGACGCCGAGGTTATCTCGACGGCCAAATGCTTATTGCGATGCCAGCGATGCTGGACGAACGCTTTTCGCGGTCGCTTATTTATGTTTGCGCGCATTCGTCGGAAGGCGCGATGGGTATCGTAGTCAATCATCCGGCGCCGAACATCAACTTCTCCGATCTTCTGGTTAAGCTCAATGTCATCCCGTCGGCGGACGTCATACAGCTGCCGACCCGCGCCGGCGTCGTGAAAGTCATGCGCGGCGGACCGGTCGAAACGGAGCGCGGCTTCGTGCTTCACTCCGCGGATTTTTTCATTGAAAACTCGACGCTACCGATCGACGACGGCATCTGCCTCACCGCCACCATCGATATCCTCAAGGCGATCGCGCGCGGCGAAGGGCCCGCGAGCGCCATCCTTGCGCTCGGCTATGCAGGTTGGGCGCCTGGGCAGCTTGAGACCGAAATCCAAGGCAATGGCTGGCTGCACTGCTCGGCCGATTCGGAGCTCATCTTCGGAACCGATGTCGGAGGCAAATACGAAAGGGCGCTAAGAAAGATAGGCATCGACCTCGGCATGCTTTCGAGTGAGGCGGGTCACGCATAAGTCAAGATATCCGATGCCGCGATCGATTCAGCAAGAAGCGTTCCCGCGCTGGCAATTTTTACCCGGGCAATCCTTGTCAGGAGCCGAGAACCTTCGCCCTGATCCCCGACTCTTGAAGCCGCGTCGCTGGCGTCTCGGGTTCAAGCACCGCCCGCGCGCGTTCCGCGCCCATCGGTTCGCCGAACACAAATCCTTGCGCATATTCGCAGCCGAGCTGAAATAGCTCAACTGCATCCGAATCGGATTCGGCGCCTTCGGCAACGACATCCATCCCGAGATCGTGGGCGAGCGTAATAATCGATCGCAGAATGACCGGTCGCGTGCCCTTGGCGGTCATTCGCACAAACGATTGGTCGATCTTGATAGTGTCGAACGGAAACCGTTGAAGATAAGACAACGAGGAATATCCGGTGCCGAAGTCGTCGAGCGCAAGCCCCGCGCCGAGTTCGTGGATTCGGTGTAGCATCTGGGCAGCATGTTCCGGATTTTCCATGACGACGGATTCCGTGAGTTCCAGCTTGAGCGAACCTCGGGTCAGCGGTGCGCGCGCCAGTACGGTCCGCAGGTCTTGGATTAAATCGTGCCGCAGCAATTGCCGGGATGACACGTTGACGCTTGCAAATAGCGGTTCGCGATGACGAACCGAACGTTGCCAGCTGCTCAGCTGGCGCGCCGTTCGGTCGAGCACGAACAAGCCGAGTTCGACAATCAGTCCCGTCTCCTCGGCGATGTTGATGAATTCGGCGGGCGACAGTCGTCCAAGCTTCGGATGATCCCATCGCGTGAGCGCTTCGAAGCCGGCGACCGAACGGTCTTCGAGGCGAACGATCGGCTGATAGAGGATGGTAATCTCGTCGCGTTCAAGTGCATGGCGCAGATCCGATTCAACCGATACCCGATCCGATTTTCGCGCGCGCATGGCATCCTTGAATACTTCGATGCGGTCCCCGCCGACGCGCTTGGCCTGATACATGGCGAGTTGGGCGTCCTTGAGCACTTCCTCGACACGCTGCGGATCTGAGCCGGCGAGCGTCAGGCCGATCGACGCGGTGATAAATATCTCCCGATCCCGGAAAGCAATCGGGGCGCGCAAGGTCTTGCGCACGGTTTCGGTAAAGGAGGTGATGCGGGCAGAATCGCGTTCCGACAGCAAAATCACGCCGAACTGATCTCCCGACAAACGCGCCAGCGTATCCTGCGGCTTAACCAGCCGGCCAAGGCGACGCGCCAAAGTCAGCAGGATGGAATCGCCGACCGCCACACCGACCGAATCGTTGACCTGTTTGAACCGATCCAGATCGATCAGCAGCACGGTCGGACGCAAACCAGGATCTGATTTGGCGAGGCCCAGAACTGCCATGAGGCGATCGACAAACAGCTCGCGGTTCGGCAAGCCGGTAAGATTGTCGCGGACCGCATCGTGCAGGAGCCGTTCCTCGACGGTCTTGAACTCGGTGACGTCGGTGAGAGTGCCGACGAGCCGAACAACCTCGCCGTCAGAGCCGACGACCGGTCGCGCGCGCAACGCAAACCACAGATAATGCCCGTCCGCGGTGCGCATGCGGAAATCCTGCGCGACCCGCCCGCGCCGTTGTTCGAGAACGCTGTCAAGCGTGGCGCGGAAACGGTCGCGGTCCATTTGATGCAAAACGTCGAGCCATTTCGCCGCGGGGCCGTTGAGCGTGCCTTGCTTAACTCCGAGCGCCGTCTCGGTCTCGGCGCTGGTAAACACCTTGTCGGAAGAAACATCCCAGTCCCAGATCATGTCGCCGGCGCCGGTAAGCGCCAGCGCGCGGCGCTCGATGTCGGTGACGATGCCACTTGTCGCGCCGCCGGCGAAGGCGTGTTGCATCACCGTGAAGCCGATCAGCATCACGATGAGAACGAGTCCGCCGAGCAGCGCCGGCCCGACGATGTCGTTGGTCAGAAACCCGAGGACGGTGAAGGCCGCACCGATCACCCACACCACGAGGAGGAGCCAGGTCGGTATCAGCATCACCGCGCGGTCATAGTCGTGCGTGGCGAGATAAATGACGAGCGCGAAACCCAACAGAGCGACGAGGAACAAGGATATTCGCGCGATGCCCGAAGCAACCGGGGGCGAGAACAGCGCGACCGCCACCAGCGCGCCAAGGAAGGCAAGCCAGCCGACGGTGATGTGGGCGTAGCGCACATGCCAGCGGTTGAGGTTCAGATAGGCAAACAAGAACACCAGGAGCGTCGCCGCAAGTATCGCTTCGCCCGAAGCGCGCCAGATACGCTCGGCGCCTGAAGACAAGTCGAACACCTTGGGCCAGAAACCAAAATCGATGCCGATATAGACGAGCACGGCCCAGCTCAGCGCGGCCGCCGCCGGGAACATCACGCTGCCCTTGACCACGAACAGGATTGTCAGAAAAAGCGCCAATAGCCCGGCGATACCGATCACGATGCCCTGATACAGCGTAAGCGAATTGAGCTTGTCCTTATAGGCGTCTGGCTCCCACAGATAGAGCTGCGGCAGGTTGTCGGTACGCAGCTCGGCGACGAATGTGATTACCGTCCCGGGATCGAGGGTAACCCGGAAAACATCGGCGCTGGCATTGTCCTGCCGCTCCGGCGGATCGCCGGACGACGGCGTGATATAGACGATGCGGGAGAAGCCAAGGTCCGGCCAGAGCAGGCCCGAGCCGACCATGCGGTAATGCGGCGCCACGACGAGCCGGTCGATTTGCTCGTCACCGTTATTTGCGAGCGCGAAGACCGTCCAGTTTTTTCCCGCCTCTCGTGCGCGCACCTCGATACGGCGGATGATGCCATCCGCCCCTGGCGCGGTGGAAACTTGAATGCGGTCGCCGTCGGTATGTTGGAACTCGACGGCGTCGGTCAGATCGATGGCAGCGGCGTCGCTACGAACGTTGACGGCTTCCAACGCGTGGGCCGTCCTCGCGTTTAAAAAAAGGGCTGCGGCGATCGCCGACATCGCGCAAATTCTCGCGCAAACGTCCCATGCGTCGAGACTAGCGGCGCGCAAAAATGCCAAGAACCCCTCCGAGGCAGGCAATCGGCGCCTTCGCGCCAGTACAATCACAGGTTCCCGGATTACCTACCGGGCTTTGCGCCAAATTCGCGACCGCCCGGTCGCGCCGAGCCCTTGGCTCTCTAGTAGACCTAGCGGCCACGGAGAGCAAGAATATTCCCGTTTACTTTCAAAGGGTCAGCACAATTTTGCCGATGTGGTCTCCGCTCTCCATGCGGGCATGGGCCGCGCTTGCTTGGACGAGTGGAAAGCTGGAATCGATCACCGGCCGCACCCCACCGGCTGCGATCAACGGCAGCACATGCGTCTGAACGGCACGCGCGATCGCGCTCTTGTCGGCGACCGAACGCGCCCGCAGCGTCGAACCGGTATGCGTCAATCGTTTCAGCATCAGCCGCATCATGTCCACGTTAGTGCGCGAGGAGGCCTGGAAGGCGATCTGAACGATGCGGCCCTCGACTGCCGCCACTTCGTAATTCCGGCCGATATAATCGCCGCCGACCATGTCGAGTATGACATCGGCACCGTGTCCCGCGGTCGCTTGCTTGGTAAGCGCTACGAAATCTTCGGTTTTGTAGTTGATGGCGAGATCGGCGCCGAGCTTGCGGCATGCCTCGCATTTTTCGGCCGTTCCGGCGGTGGTGATCACGCGCGCTCCGAGGGCCCTGGCAAGCTGAATGGCGGTTGTGCCAATGCCGGATGAGCCGCCATGGACGAGAAGGGTTTCACCGGCGGCGAGCTTGCCGCGCTCGAAGGCGTTGTGCCAGACGGTGAAAAATGTCTCAGGGATCGCGGCCGCCTCGACCATCGAAAGATCCGCCGGCAAAGGCAGCGCGTGGCCTTCGAAGGCGAGACAATATTCTGCGTAGCCGCCGCCAACCACGAGCGCCATGACCTTGTCGCCTCTCTTCCATCGCGCGACATTCCGTCCAATCGCCGCGACCTCGCCGGCGATTTCCAAACCGGGGATTTCGGTCGCGCCTTTCGGCGGTGGATATTGGCCTTTCCGCTGCAGAACATCGGGTCGGTTAACACCTGCGGCAATGACCTTGACGAGGATTTCACCGTCCGCGGGTGAGGGCACCGGACGCTGTTCCGGAACTAGAACTTCTGGACCGCCCGGCTCGCGTATCGCGATGCAGGTCATCGACGTCGGCAGATGGCTTGTCGGCATGATCAAAATCCATTGCATTTATTCAAAAGGCTTCCGGGCGACTTAGCCGGCCGGGGCCCGATGTGACAACCTGAATTGAGGCGGCTAAGAGTCGGTCACGCAGGGAGCATAGCCATGCCCGCCGTCGACGATGATGACCGGCCGAAAAAGAAGATCGTGCATGAGATCGGCCAGGATCTGACGCTGCTGTCTGCCGGCGAGCTCACCGAGCGAATCACCCTCCTCAAAGAGGAAATCGCCCGCCTGGAATCCGACATGGCGCAAAAGCGCGCGGTCAAATCGGCCGCCGACACGTTTTTCAAGAAGTGAGTCTTTTCAAAGCCTTAAAATAGGATTCCGGCGTTATCTCGCGCCGAATCGTAAAAAGATTTGACAACCATTTGCGATTCCTTAACCTTTCATTAAGCTTTCTCGTTCATTACGAGTGTATGTCCATCTTCTGGACATTGAGTGGCTCCTGTCCACTCTGTTTGACGCCTCCCTGTTATCACCTTGAGCCGCCGGCAAC